>CAZJPT010000345.1:0-1506 GCA_964547835.1 uncultured Desulfovibrio sp. | reverse complement strand
CAATCTGGCCGGACAGATACAGGGTGCCGTTAACGCTTACAGCCTGGGAATAAGGGCCGATGGCGGCCGGGGCATTGCTGGTCGAGACAATTGTTTTCATCAAAACTCGGCGCATGGACCACCGCGTGTGCTGCGCGGGGGAGGTGACGCCGCCTCCTTTTCTTTGCCGTAGAATGTGTGCTGACAAATGTATGCTGACAAACAGGGGTTGTGAACGCCGTCTTCATTAGCTGCTAAAACAAAGACCCGTCAGCGACAAGGCAGGCGCAGCGGCCGGAGCTGGTCGCGGACGAAGGCCGTCTCAGCTGGCCCAGATAAACTTGATATCCTGTTCGACGTCCGGATGCAGGCTCAGGTGCACGGGGCAGGTCCTGGCAGCACGCTCAATCATGAGCTTTTCCTTGTCGCTGTAGTTGTGCGCGGGCATTTTGAAAATGACCTCGATCTTCCCTATGCGGCGCGGATTGGCGCTCATGGTCTTGTTGATCTCGATCTGCGTGCCTTCCACAGGAACGTTGTGGGTTTTTCCGTAGATGCCGATGATGGTCATGGCGCAGGAAGCAAGCGCCGTAACGCAGAGATCCGTGGGCGAAAACGCCTCTCCCTTGCCGTTGTTGTCTACGGGAGCATCCGTCACAAGTTTTGTGCCACTGCGTTCGTGCACGCATTCTACGCGCAGATCACCGAGATATTTTGCGGTCACTGTTGCCATAACCTTTCTCCTCAAGGAACACGCCATCTGTTTCCTGGTTAATGCCGTCAGGTTGACACATAAGAGAAAATAACTTGATTCCTTGTCTGTTCCTTAACTGCCATCCAGCACACGAACGGCTTATATCCCCATCGCCGGAGCGCGGGGCATTACGCCGCCTTTCTGACACATCAAGTCTAGCCAGCCCTCCCCTGCCCTGTCAACCTTAGACTGTCGACAGGGTGCAGATACGGAACTTGGTTTTTGGGCCAATTTGAGCCCCCTACAGCTTCGCATCTGATAGGCGCGTCATTGTCTTCTTCTCATGGCGATGTCGTAGGTTCTTCTTACGAGCTCATCGACTTCGGACTCCCATAGGCCACTTTCATTCTTTGCCTTGAGCGTGAGCATAAACTGTGCGGTTTTGGGCTCCCAGCGCATGCCTGCCTGCTTCAGTCTGCTCTGCAAGACGACTTTATTCCCACTTTCAATAGCCCCGCTGCCAATATAAAATCCTTGTTTTATATATTCTGGGTAGTTGATGTGATTTATATGTAGATTCAAATAGTGTAGTAAGTTTACACATCTTCTATCTTTTATTGGTTCGTGTTTCTTTAATTCCTCAATTACCTCGCCAGCTTTTCCGTCCTTTAGAAGTTTAATAGTTTTTTCAGCCCACGCTTTATATTTACATTCATCATAACTAAATTTTTCTTTTGCGTATGAGTAGACATTTTCGCTTAGATGGAAAAAATCTAAAATATGTGTGGCATCACAAAATAATTCTGATGCCATGTTTGCGATCCAAGGTGCTC
>CAZJPT010000344.1:0-1529 GCA_964547835.1 uncultured Desulfovibrio sp. | reverse complement strand
GAGGAACTCATGTTGCAGGATTGCCTCGCTGCGTGAAACTTGGAAACAGGTGGTGGTTTATCATTAAGACATTAGCGTCCCGCTTCAAGAATATAGATGATGGCCAGGAAGATGATCAGCGTCTGGCAGACAAGCAGACCGCCCACCCAGGAGATGATGGACCACTTGAGCCGGGACAGCTCGCGGCGTACGTATTCTACGGCCTCGGAGTTCCACTCTACATTTTCGTAGAGATGTAGCACTTCGCGCTGAGAGTCGAGTCGACTCACGTTGCGCGCCAAGCCGAGCCAGGCAACTACCAGAACGATGATGGCGGCTACGAGCAGATAGACGATCATGGGTGTTCTCCCGCATTGTTTTCACTGTCCAGGGCAGTCTGCGCATTGACCGTTGCAGGCGTGGCAGTATCCGCGGGCACGTTGACGCCAGCCTGAACAAAAATGGCCTTCCACAGGGCGTCCATACCCCGGCGGGCAGCCGATGAGGTGATGACAGGTCTTTTGCCGGCAAGTGAGGTCCACTCATCGCAGCGGGCTGAAAGTTCGCGCTGCCTGCATTTATCGGCCTTGGTGAGCACTGGCAGGACGGGCAGGCCTGTGCTTCTGGCGTACTCAAGCAGATTGACGTCCAGAGCCTGCGGTGTGTGGCGGCTATCTATGAGCAGGATAAGACCGCGCAGGGCGCTGCAGCTTGACAGATAGCGCTCCAGCAGCTTTGCCCATTTTTCTCGCTCAGTGCGGCTGGCGCGGGCATAGCCGTAGCCTGGCAGATCCACCAGGCAGAAGTCGTAGGGGGCCACGCGGTAATAGTTGACCGAGCGCGTCTTGCCGGGGGTAGCCGAAACCTTCGCCAGCTTGCGGCGGCCGGCGAGAGCATTGATAAGGCTGGATTTGCCCACATTGGATCGTCCGGCCAGGGCCAGCTGCGGCGTCTGGGAGGCAACCAGCTGATCAATGGTGTAGGCCGTGGTCTCCAGGATGAGCTCAGGTTTTACCATGAAAGACTCCTTGCCGCGTGTCGCAGGGACGCGGCGTGTGATGGCACACGCCCAATCCGCCGCTGTCCAGGAGCTCAAAGGCGTGAAAGCACGACAAGACCGTCAGCAGCAGTTCAGCGGCATATCGCTGCCTCATGCGGCGGCCGACAGCAGACAGATCAGACTGTCCTGCAGACACTCCCGGCAGGCAGGCGGGGGATTCTCACTTCTTTCAGCACACCCTCCCTGGCTTGCGCCTTCGAAGGTCCTGCTCAATGTCCGCGAGCGCAGTTTCGGGCATGTCCAGCCCGTTTTTTTTCAGCACACAAGCAGTTAATGCACAGACAATGATGTCCCGCTTGTGCGGGAGCGGCTTGTCCCCATGGCTGACGCGAGGGGGTTTGACGCCGCACTGGCCAAACTGGGATGCAGGCGTCAACAGATTGACGGGCAACGAGCGGAAAGTCAACACGCCTGGAATGCGATATGTAAGACATGAATACAATAATAGATATCAAGATGTTATGAAAAATCTACCGTCATGTGACGCCTT
>CAZJPT010000343.1:0-1555 GCA_964547835.1 uncultured Desulfovibrio sp. | reverse complement strand
TAAGACAGCAGATGTGCGGGTTAATTTTGTTCCGCATATTGGCGCAAAAGAGAGAGGCAATGATATGTGCGGACGGCCAGCAGATAAGGAGCAGGCTTACAGAGGCAATATCGAAGCCGAGCTTGCGTGTGAGCAGGAACGGAAGAGCCAGGACTGTTCCTGACTGTGCCATGAAGCACAGGATGATACAGGCCATGGTTAGCCCGAACCCTTTGCGGGCAAGCAGTCTGACAGGATAGACGGGAAGGGCGGAGTCACGCTGATTGTTCCGGAAAAGCCGCAGAGTTCCCAGAAATACCAGTGCAGACACGGGTAGTGACCAGGCGGGAAATCCATAGCAAAATACGGCCAGTCCCGTGAACGCAGACGTGAAGAGCACAAGATTGAGCAGCAGTGCCGAAGCACTGTGTATGGAAGCCCCGGGAGAGGAGAGTCCGCCGACGCGGGACAGGCCGCGTCCCATGAAGAGCGTCAGCGCGCCCAGGGGAATGTTTATGGCAAAGAGCCATGGCCAGGAGGCGAGCATGAGCACAAAGCCGGCCATGGCGGGCGCCACGATGATGGACAGGGAGATGACGGCTGAATTGATGGCAATGCCGCGTCCGAGCTCCTTGCCAGGAAAAACGCTTTGTACCAGAGAGAGATTGACGCTCATGATGGCTGCGCCGCCAAGCGCCTGCAGAATGCGGAAGATGATGAGAGTTGTGAAGTTCCAGGACAGTGCACAACCGAGGGAGGCAATGGTGAAGAACAAGACGCCTGCCTGAAAAAGGCGTACGCGCCCGAGACGCCTGGCCATGCTGGTGGCAGGGAAGAGGAAGGCCAGCAGAACGACCTGGTAGCTGTTCATTATCCATATGGACATCGTGTCGGTGATGTGCAGTGCGGCAGCCATGACAGGCAGACCGACAGTGACAATGGTGCTGTCTATTATAACCAGTGCGGTGCCGAGAAAAATTGCGAAGCGGACAAGGAACGTCCGTAAACCTGAATTGCATTTCGTGTACTGCTGCATGGCGTTTCCTCCGGTGAGACCGGCGAGTGGCGCTCTATCCCGTAGCCTGGGAACAGGGGTTGCAGTTCTTGTCCCTCAAGAGCACTTCAAGATGGGAGAGTGTGGATGTCCGCCAGGGCTGACGAATGAGGGGTTGAGGCGATTTTTACAGATCTTGTAAATTGGCAGATTTGTCGTTCTCTGCCCCTCTATCTGATCCTTTGCGCCGACACAACCTTTTGCAATTAGCTCCAGAATTTCAGTGACAGAGTCAGAGTGGGGGCTTTCAGGCTCCGTATTGACACTTTCCTGCCGCACTCCTTGTTCAGCAGGGCCTGGGAAAATAGTGTTTGACCACTCGGGGCTTTGCCAATACTTTCTTCATGCCCCATCAGTACGCACGTGAGGCAAAAACTGTGCTGCGGGCGCAGCGAGAAGACGGAAAATATCTATCTCAGTCAAGGAGGAGACGCCTTTCCCTGGTCACCTGGGAGAATCTGGCGCCAAATGCATATGGTGAAAAGCAAAACGCTACTGGGTCTGTGCATCACGCTGTCCCTT
>CAZJPT010000342.1:0-1562 GCA_964547835.1 uncultured Desulfovibrio sp. | reverse complement strand
TGTGTGCCTTCATTCGGCTGGAAAGTGGGCGTGCCGGCGCTGCTGCGGGGTATCCTGGGGCAGGGTCTGGCACAGTTCCGCCAGACGCTCGGCAGAATCGGCGTAGTGGGCGCGCACGGCTTTCTCTATGGTGGCGCGATCACGCGTCAGCATGGCGAGGTAGACGTTATTGTGGCGCTGAAAAAGTTCTTCTGTGGTGTAGAGGGTGCGCCATTGCTGATACATAAGGAATTTGGAAATAATGCGGCATGAGCGGCGGGCAATGCTGACCATGAGCGGATTGCTGGCGCAATCGAGAATGGTTTCGTGGAATGCCGTCCCCAGGGCCGCGTGTTCCTCAAAGGGTGCATCCCTGGCTACGCCTTGCTTCATGCGCGAGAGCACGGTTTCCAGATCCTCCCAGGGGCCCTCGGGCATACTGATGACCACACTGGCGGTCATGGCGCCCTCGAGAACGCCGCACAGCTCGTAGCGCTGGCGGATGCCATCAGGAGTGAGGATGGTCACGCACTTGCCGCGCTTGGGATGGCTCTGGAGAAAGCCCTCAGCCTCAAGCTGGTACATGGCTTCGCGTACAGGGCAGCGGCTGATGCCGCACTCCTCAGCCAGGGCTTGTTCGCTGATTCTGTCGCCACTGCGGAGTTTGCCATTACGGATACGCTGGCGGATGAGATTAACGACCTGTTCACTGTACGTGAGTTTAGTCAGACGCTGCATGGCACTGCCTTGTTTGTAGGTGATGGCGGTCTTGCCCCACGTTGAGGTGCATAAGGGAAGAGTTGTGATATGGGCTGGAAAGCCTCATGTTGCAGCAGGGCGGACAGTTCCGCTTGAGATATCGCCGGGTATGGCACCGCACAGACGAAGGGCCGAAGGACTGATGACTGCGATAACACCACGCTGTCCGGCATTGATGCAGATCCTCGGGCAGTCGAACAAGGTTTGCTGCGCATAGACGGGAAGCCGCTCGCGCATGCCAAATGGACAGATCCCTCCGGGCTTGTAGCCCGTGAGGCGTTGCGCCGTTTCCGGGGCAGCGGGCATAAGATGATGCATGCCGGCCAGTCGCTGCAGTTTGCGTATGGAGACACGTTCGTCACCGTGCATGAGCGCCATGACAGCGTCGCCGCCGCAGCCGTTGTCAAAGACCAGACTTTTGACAATAATGTGCGCATCCAGATGCAGTTTGCTGGCCGCGTCCAGTATGCCGCCGCGTTCGACGTAGTCGTAGTCCAGCCGCTCTGCGTGTTCCCCGGCAAGCCGCAGCAAACGCAGCGCCGGGGCCTCGGAACATGTTTCCATGATGCGTGCTCCCAGTCTGATCTGCGTATATATAGCTCTTTCCTGTCATTTTGTCGACAGATTATATCGGAAATTGCATATTGTCGACAGAAAACACCTATTTCCAAGTTTTTTGCAGGTTCAAAATTTTGAACTAGTAGAAAACCGCTCATCCCTGTAGTATGGGCTTAAAATCATAAACAATCCAACCCATGGGAGAGCAGTGTATGGATAATCTGGTTTTCATCTCGCCCCTTGTCAGCATGTTTCTTTCCTTCTTC
>CAZJPT010000341.1:0-1562 GCA_964547835.1 uncultured Desulfovibrio sp. | reverse complement strand
CGGGCCGTCGTTACGGCGCAGATACCAGATAGACATCAGAGACTCATCTCCTTTGCGATGGCCAGACACGCGGCAGCTGGATCGGCTGCTCTTGTGACGGGTCTGCCCACCACCAGAAAATCAGCGCCGGCTGCGACGGCCATGGCTGGAGTAACCACTCTGGCCTGGTCATCTGCACTGGCGCCTGCCGGACGTATGCCCGGGCACAAGGCCAGCAGGCCGGTTTCCTGTTTGACGACAGCCGCTTCCTGTCCGGAGCAGACGACACCGTCAAGTCCCCATGTTTCAGCTGCCCTGGCCAGCGTTCTGGCAAATGTCGCTACAGGCTGGTCAATGCCTGGCATCTGTCCGTCGCGCAGGCTGGTCAGGCAGGTGACGCCAAAGATAAGGGGGCGTCTGTCTCCCAGAGACGCTGCCGCTGAGGCGGCGGCACGGCACATGGCTTCGCCGCCCTGGGTGTGCACGGTGAGCATGCGGGCTCCCGTGCCGGCGGCCGCTGTGACCGCGGCCCCTACGGTATTGGGAATGTCATGGTATTTGAGGTCCAGAAAAATCATGAACCCCATGTCTTCAAGGCGGCACAGCAGATCAGGACCGGCCAGGACAAAGGCCTCGAGGCCGACCTTGAGCCAGGATACTGCACCGCGCAGGCGGCGGGCGCAGTCGAGAAGCGCCTCGGTGTTCGCAAAATCCAGAGCGACAATGAGCTTGGCCATGACATCCCTCTCACTGGAGCAGCTTGTCCACGAACATGTGGTGCAGCCCCGTTTTACATGTTGCCGCGATGTAGATGGCGCGCAGTGTGCTGTAAGCGCGTTCGAGATCTTCGTTGATCACGACGGCGTCAAACCAGCGGGCGCAGGCGATTTCCGCGCAGGCATTTTCGAGCCGTATTCTGACTGCTTCCGGGTCATCGCTGTTTCTGGCGCGCAAACGGCACTCGAGCTCGTGCATGGACGGCGGGAGAATGAAGACGAACATGGCGTGAGGCAGGGTGTTTTTCAGCTGTGCTGCGCCCTGTACATCAACGTCGAGGAGGACGTCGCGACCGGAGGCAAAGATATCCTGCAGCTGTTTCAGAGGGGTGCCGTACAAGTTACCGTGCACCTGTGCCCATTCGGCAAAGTACCCGCTGGACCGTGCGGCCTTGAAGTCATTTAAGCTCATAAAATGGTAATCTTTGCCGTCCTCCTCATTCAAACGGGGCGTGCGGGTGGTGCAGGACACGGAGTACTCAAAAGTGGCGGAGAATTCCTTAAGGAGTTTTTTGACAAGTGTTGTTTTTCCCGCTCCTGACGGGGCGCTGATGACAAGAGCTGTTCCGAGGCGCATACTAATCTCCAGGCGCGATTCCGATGAAGCCGCGCTATGACTGTAATGTTCACAAAAAGCGATAATGACGCAGCATACTCGTATTTTCCAATATACTCAAACATAAAACACTCTTGAATTCTGCGCCCTTTGTCCGTACTGTGCAAGAGCGGACGGACGCTTTGCGCCCTGTCCACCAATCGTCGCACGGACGCCCCGGGACGGGCAAGAGCACTACGAGCACAGGGAGG
>CAZJPT010000340.1:0-1568 GCA_964547835.1 uncultured Desulfovibrio sp. | reverse complement strand
TGCGCCTTATATCCCCGCCCTGAAGGGCGAGGCTTTACGGCGCGTCGGGTAAATGAGGACGATTTTCTCATCTCTGTGGCCAAGCACAGCTGCCATATAGCGCACAAGCCACTGTACGGGCCGGGCCTCAACGGCCTGGTCAGAAGTGTCTTCGCCTGCCAGGCCAGCAAAAGCATCACTGGCTGCGGGCTCACCAAAGGTACAGGAAGCGAAGGCGATGCCGTCAATGGTTTCCTGACGGGCGTCCATGGAGCCTGTGTGCGGCCAGACAGTGGACCAGCGCCAGCTGCCCTGCAGTTCTGCGTGGATGACGGCGGCCATGGGTTTGTCCGGAGCGGACGCGTAGACGGCAACCCAGGTGTCGACGCTCAAGCCGCCCATGACACCGGGCTCGCGCAGCAGGCCGGAACCTGAGCCGTGCGTTACCAGGGGAATGTCTTTGACGCTCACCTGCAGAGCCGGACGGGAGGTGGAGACGTAGGCGCCGTCAGCTGCTGTGACACCACGCCGCTGCGCCTGGCAGGCGGTCAGCATAAGGAGAGCCAGAATCAGGAGAAGGGGCGTGAAAAAATTCGGAAAATGGAACCGGACATGTCCAGCTGCCTCTTAATGCCAGGATGTGGCCTGGGTATGAGGGTGGGTGTGATGCTGCCGGCAGGCGGCTTTGCTGCAGAGCTGATTCCATTCAGCCTGGCAGCCAAATGGGGTCAGACAGGCTGTGAAAACAATATAATATGTTGAAATAATTAAATTTTGTCTTACCAGATAAAGAAATTAGCCCGGCAGCTGAAGATGATGAGCCTGGCACCGAAAAAAAATTTTTGCTGTAAGCGTATGGTATGCATAAGAGAAAGCCAGAGGCACATCCTGTGCTGTCTGGACAAAAGGCGCGTGCGGAGTAGAATGCGGGATAGGGTTTTTGAAATTCTATTTCAAAAATTTGCCAAGAATGAACTACAGCCAGGAGACAACCAATGATACCCAAGACTATCACGAAACGTGATGGAAAAATAGTGACATTTGACCGTTCTAAAATCCGTGTCGCCATCCGCGGTGCGGCTCACGACGTTCCTGTCGGCGAGAAGGTCATGTCCGACACAGACATTGACTTCGTGACGTCAAAGGTTGTCGAGCAGCTTAATCCCCGCAAGCACGCGGTGACCGTAGAGCACGTGCAGGACCTGGTGGAGCTCACGCTTATTGAGTATGGCTTTGCAGCTACTGCCAAGTCTTACATTCTCTATCGTGCCGATCACGCCCGCCGCCGCGATGTCACAGGCGCCCTTATGGAGATCTACAACGCCCTGACATTTTCGCCGGCCAAGTCCGTTGACATGAAGCGGGAAAACGCCAACGTCAACGGTGACAGTTCCATGGGCACCATGCTGAAGTACGGATCTGAAGGCTCCAAGTACTTCTGCAACCATCACATTCTGCCCTCGGACATTGCTTCGGCACATGTTTGTGGTGACATACACATTCATGACGAAGATTTTTATATGCTTACCGAGACGTGCTGCCAGATTGATCCGCTCAAGCTGTTCAAGCACGGTTTCTCCACAGGCCAT
>CAZJPT010000339.1:0-1580 GCA_964547835.1 uncultured Desulfovibrio sp. | reverse complement strand
CTGACTTGAAGCGAAATAGCTTGTTTCAACTGGACGGGCTGTTTGTTGAAACAGGCAAAGGCACACCTTTTGGGCTGCCCGTTCGATTTGTGTGACTCAGATAATCAACTTTGAAGTCACGGAACGGCTCGATTTTTTGCCCTGCACCAGGGGCAGCTAGTGCAGGAGTGTCGTATACTGTCGATATTGTGGAAAAAGTTATTTTACAAGGCGTGAGCTTTCCCTATGAAGACATTGTCAGTCTGCCCTGCCCTGAGCCTGTTGGCCATCAGCGCCTGCCTATGCGTGCCAGGGCGGCACAGTTTGCTCCCTTTGCGGCGCTTTCCGGCCACGACGCAGCCATACGCGAAACAGCCAGACTCACCGATACCTTTCACGAACCCAGTGACGAGGAGCGCGAACGACTTAACGCCCGCCACCGCATCCTGATGGCGCACCTTGCCGAGCGTCCTCTTGTGCGCGTCACCTGGTTCGAGGCAGACGCGCACAAGGAAGGCGGTTACTGGGTCACCCGGGACTGCCGCATTGTCCACGTCGACGAAGTCTGCCGGCATCTCGTCCTGCACGACGCCACGCGCATTCCCATGGATTTTGTCAGAGCCATGGACGGTGCCATTTTCACGGATGAGACCGGCGTCTGAGCGCCCCCTTTCCCAGCATTCACTCCTGTTATTTCATGAGTCAGACCCATATGCTGTTCAAGATCCACAGTCCGCATCAACCCACCGGCGATCAACCACAGGCCATATCGAGCCTAACAGAGGGCATCAGGCAGGGACTGAAGCATCAGGTTCTGCTCGGTGTTACCGGTTCAGGCAAAACCTTCACCATGGCCAATATCATAGCCGGTCTTGACCGTCCTGCCCTGGTCATCGCCCCCAACAAAACTCTGGCTGCCCAGCTCTACACCGAGTTTAACGCACTCTTTCCTGAGAATGCCGTCGAGTACTTCGTCTCCTACTACGACTACTACCAGCCCGAGGCCTATGTACCTTCATCAGACACCTATATCGCCAAGGACTCGGCCATCAATGACAATATCGACAAGCTGCGCCACGCTGCCACCCACGCACTGCTCACCCGCCGCGACGTCATCATCGTCGCCTCGGTGTCCTGCATTTACGGCCTTGGATCGCCCGAGTTCTACAAAACTCTGGTCATTCCCGTGGAAAGGGGAGAGCTTCTGCCCATGGACAAGCTTATGGAGCGCCTTGTCGACGTACAGTACGAACGCAACGACACAGATTTTCACAGAGGCACATTCAGAGTGCGCGGGGATGCCGTGGAAATCATTCCGCCCTACCGCCACGAGCAGGCCCTGCGCGTGGAATACTTCGGCGACGAGATTGAGGCACTGCGCGTCATTGATCCGCTCACAGGCGACGAAATTGACGAGGTAGAAAAAACGGTGCTCTTTCCGGCCAGCCACTACGTGTCCGCCAGAGACAATCTGCTTCGCGCCTGCACGGATATCCGCGAAGAACTGCGCCTGCGGCTCACGGAGCTGCACGAGCAGAACAAGCTCGTGGAGGAGCAGCGTCTTGAGCAGCGCACGCAGCTGGATCTGGAAATGCTGGAGG
>CAZJPT010000338.1:0-1607 GCA_964547835.1 uncultured Desulfovibrio sp. | reverse complement strand
GCCCTTTACAGTGACGCGGGATGTCCTAAGGCCCACCAGGGGCCCGCCGTGTAAAGTTTCGTCAGCTTGTGTGGAAGGGTAAACCTTCAAAAATCTCCATAACGGCCCTTGCCTCTTCAAACGAAGAAGGATTCGGATACCGACTATGACACACAGCCAGATTACTGTGCGGCGGCGACCGTTCAGGCATGGGGTGTGAGTTGAATGACAAAAAAAGGCCTCCCTGCTTTCCCTCGAGACCAGGCTTTCGGGATATCAGGTGCCATCACAGAACGCCAGTGTCGCCGGACAAAAAGACCAGACGATCGGCAGAAACACAACCGTCACGAAAATAGAGAGATAGTCAGTTCATTCCGTGGCAGCGGTGTTTCAATTAGCATGAGTTGAATTGACAGTCCACATGAATTTTCACAGAAAGGACGCACAGGCCAGCCAGATTCCCTGTCAGAGCGAAAATTTTTTTGGATGTGCAAATTTTAGATGTTTTCACTGATACAGAGGCAAACTGTTCTCCCTTGCCGCCGGGGCTTACGAATCAACCCAATAAGCCTTGGAGATGATCCGAATAGTCCAGTATCACGAAGATAGATTTCTTACACAATGGCAAACCTGTTTTCGGAGCATCTCGGAGCATCTCTATGAGCATCTTTTATGAACATCTCTATATAGATGGCTGCCTTTCATCAAGCGACAACAAAAGGAGCATGTCTGGCCTTGATGGGCAGGCAAAATCACGGTCGGCAAGGCAAAAGCCAGCTGCTGCCTCTTTATACACTTGATCAAGGTCTATCCCGATGGACGCAGGGAGCTTGTCATCTGCCCATCGTGACGGCGACGAGGTCATTCGACAACTATGAGTTCTCACCCTGGTCCCCGGGTCATTGCCGGGCCCAATGGAGCCGGCAAATTAACTTTTGTCCAACGCTTCAAACTGCCTCGTGCGTGTCATTACTCAGCACCAGCCAGCAGACCCCACGGCCAGCCGTCATGGTGACCGTGGGCTTTCTTTCGCCTGAGCTCGATCCATCAGCAATACCTGTCGAGCGTGCAGGCGGCAGACACTCCGGGGTTGGCAGAGCGGATGACGTATGGGATGGCTGTCTTGAGCACGAGCTGGCCTCCTCGGGAGGCTTTGGCGGCTCCCTGCTTGAGACCGTCGCTTGCAGTTTCGATTGCTCCATGGTTGAGGAAGCAGGCTCCATGATGTCACGGCCTGTCGTCGCTGCGCACGCCTCTTGTACAAAGTTCACTTCCGCCGCCCGGGCCCTGCCGGGCAGGGAGTGCTGCGAGAAAGTGTCAATGCGAAGCCATAAGCCCTGCTTTGACTCCGTCACTGAGATTTTGAAGCTGACTGCAAATGTTTGTGTCGGCAAGGGGCAGACAGAGGGGCAGTGAGCGCCAAATCTGCCACTTTATCAGACCTGTAGAAATCGCGTCATACCCTCATTCTTCAGGCCTGTGTGTTTTTTTTTGCGTCAGGACTTGCATTTTTTCAGCAAGGTGCGTATAAGCCAGATCCGTTGTACGTCACTACGATGTGCAGCCACGGAAAGGCAAGGTAGCTCAGTTGGTTAGAGCATGCGGTTCATACCCGCAGTGTCGAGAGT
>CAZJPT010000337.1:0-1612 GCA_964547835.1 uncultured Desulfovibrio sp. | reverse complement strand
ACGGTGGGTGGTGTGGGAGGACGGGGCGAGCAATCGCCCCTCCTACCCGATTATCCGTTCACGGGGGGGGACTTGAGAAAGCATGAACTGTTGTCTGCCCAATAGAAAGACGACTGCAAAACTGCCCCCTGAAGAGATGACAGCTCTCTACAAATCACTTCTCAAATCCGAGAGCGTAGAAAACGAAGCTCGTCTTGAATCTCAGAAGCAGCAGTTTGAAGCACGCCTCACGCAGATGCTGAAGGAGAACAACTGGTCAAGAGATTCCTGCAGCCCCAGGACCTCCCATGCTATAAAAATTGAGACGAAAGGCAGTGAAGTAAGTGCCCAATTGGGGCTGGTTCCAGATACCCCCTGAATGGATACGAAGCAGGAATAATCTCCCCTCCTTCAGGCAAGGGGAGTGTCAAAGCAGCGCCGGCGCAGACCAGGGTCCTCAATCCAATGTCTGCCTGGCGCTCTCACTTGTGCAAATGCCTGGCAGCGTGTAATCTCTCCGGCCATGACCAACGTTACGAACACGGAAAATGCCCCTTATGAACGCGTCCCCTGGCAGGACTACTTCATGCGTATCGCCTACCTTGTGAGTTCGCGATCCACATGTCTGCGCCGCCGGGTCGGCTGCGTCCTTGTCAAGGACAAGCGCATCCTGGCTACAGGCTACAACGGCGCGCCTGCCAACGTGGCCCACTGTCTGGAAACAGGCTGTCTGCGTTCCAGACTCGCCATCCCGTCGGGCGAGCGGCACGAAATCTGCCGTGGCCTGCACGCTGAACAGAACGTGATCATCCAGGCCGCAGTACACGGCATATCCATTCACGGTTCCGAGATTTACTGCACCACGCATCCCTGCGTGCAATGTTCCAAAATGCTCATCAACTGCGGGGTCAGGACCATCTGCTACTGCGAAAGCTACCCGGACGAGCTTGCCAGGCAGATGCTCGAGGAGGCCGGCGTCCAGCTCGTGAAGATGAAACGCCCGGACGCGTCCTCCTGTCCGAAAGGGATCTGACCTTTCCCATGCCACCCCTCCCCGCGGCTGCGGGCGCGAGATCGAGGTTTGTCCATGAGCCATAGCCGTTTTGAGCTCCCCATGCGCGCTGCTATCCTGGAAGCCAGGAAAGGGCGTTTTGACACCACTCCCAATCCCTGCGTAGGCGCCGTGCTCCTGCACGACGGCCGTGTGGTGGCCAGCGGTCATCACGCCAGGGCCGGCGGTCCCCATGCTGAAATAGCCTGCCTTGAGGACGCCAGAAAAAAATGTGTGCCCACCAGAGGCATGACCATGGTGGTGACGCTTGAGCCCTGCAACCATCAGGGACGCACCGGTCCATGCACCGAGGCCCTTATCCGCGCCGGCATCTCGCGTGTGATCATCGGTACCAGTGATCCTACTCCCAGGGCCTGTGGCGGCGCAGCCCGTCTGCGCGAAGCTGGTCTCGAGGTCATTGAGGGAGTGCTCGAACCTGAGTGCCGCATGCTGGTAGCTGACTACCTCACCTGGCTCAAGCGCGGGCGCCCCTTTATCATGCTGAAGCTTGCCTCCACCCTGGACGGCCGCATTGCCACCCGCACCGGCCAGGCGCGCTGGATCACAGGCGAACCCATGCGT
>CAZJPT010000336.1:0-1621 GCA_964547835.1 uncultured Desulfovibrio sp. | reverse complement strand
AGAATGACGGGCAGGGCGCTTAAGACGTGTCTGAAATGATATTTGGTCCTGGCAGGGCATTCCGTCAAGGGCAATGTGTGCCGGCAGGCATCGTTCATGGACCATGGCATGTCCGCCAGGCTGCGTCTGCTGTGTTGCAGCGGCAGGAAGAGCACTTTCACTTGATAATTTGACCAGCGGGGGTATGCTCTCGCCGTCCGGAAACTGGAACTTCACTCTTTTTCCACACGGAGCACTGATGCGTAACTCCATCCCCCGCGTAGTCACCATTCACGATATCTCAGGCCTTGGTCGTACTTCCCTCACCGCCGCTATACCCATTCTTTCCTGCATGGGTGTACAGCCCGTTCCCCTGCCGACAGCCGTACTCTCAACGCAGACTGTAGGCACAAGCGGTTTCTCCTTTTTGGATCTGACAGCCAACATGACAGTCATGATCGATCACTGGACATCCCTTGGCGAGCGCTTTGACGGCGTGTATTCAGGTTTTATGGCCTGCCCTGAGCAGATGGAGTCCGTAGCCCGCTGCGTGGACACTCTGCTGCATCCCGGCGGTCTCGCTGTTATCGACCCTGTGCTCGGTGATGATGGCGTCCTCATGCCCACCATGACCGTGGCCATGGTGGAAAAGATGCGCTGGCTCATAAGCAAGGCTACGGTCGTCACCCCCAATTTCACAGAGGTCTGCCTGCTTCTGGGCGTGGATTATCATCACCGCTACAATCTTGACGAGCTCAAGGCCTGCATGCGCGCTCTCTCTGATATGGGACCGTCCATTGTAGTTGGTACAAGCATGCCAGTGCCAGAAGCCCCCAGCCCCGTCTACTCTGCGGTCATAGCCTATGAGCGCGACATCGACAAATACTGGCGTGCGGATTGCGAGTTCATTCCCGTCCACTATCCGGGAACTGGCGACGTCTTTGCCTCTGTGCTCACCGGCGCTCTCATGAACGGTGATTCTCTTTCCCTCAGTATCGACAAGGCCGTGCAGTTCACCACGCTGGGTATCAGGGCCACCTATGGTCAGGACGTAAAATCAGTCAACGGCATTCTGCTCGAACGCTTTCTGCCCATTTTGCGTCAGCCCATCTCATTGTGCCAAACTCGTCTTTTGTCATGCCAGGACAGGGATTGCGGGGAATAGCCCATAAAAGGGGCCTTACCAAATGCATCGACGGTTCAGATGTCGACTGCCAGGCCCCAAAGCCGAAGCTGACCAGATTCGGGCACTCCAAATTCAGCAACTCAACGCCCGCCATCAGTTTCATCCGGGCGACTGACACCATGACGGCCGGCCAGTCATCTGGTTTGTCAATGAGGGCAAAACGCCCGGCTACAAGGCCTTTGACGAAATGCCACGCTGTCAGCAAAAGCCCTGAGAACAGGGTATCAAGCGGTATGCAGGCAGGGTTGGCTTCTGTATTCTTAGCTGTATTCTTAAAGGAGTACATGCATTTTGATTGTGGAAAACAGGCCATAAAAGAGGCTTTACCAAATGCATCGACGGTTCGGATGTCGACTGCCAGGTCCAAAGCCGAAGCTGGCCAGGTTCGGGCACTCCAAATCCAGCAACTCAACGCCCGCCATCAGTTTCATCCGGGCGACTGACACCATGACGGCC
>CAZJPT010000335.1:0-1635 GCA_964547835.1 uncultured Desulfovibrio sp. | reverse complement strand
AGAGGGGGTCATATCATTCCGCGCATAGGTGGATCTCTTTATCCCGCGCTTGACACTCTAATTCAGCTGTTGACGTGTCTGTTGCCTTTTTCCTGACAAGCGTCTAGTGTTCCGACGTCTTTGGCGTCCCGATAATCCGCCCGGGACGCCTGCTACGCTAGGGGAGCCGCTATGCCGGCTGAGAGTGGCCCCGGGCCAGACCCTTTGAACCTGATGCAGTTTGCACTGCCGGAGGAAAGCATGAAGGATGTCCATGGACTGTCCTCTGCCTTGCAACATGGAGAAGGACATGTCTGAATTATTACAAAAAAACCAAGCTCTCAGGACCTTATGTGATCAATTTCTGGATGACCCGGCTGTTTGCGAAGGATTGAGCCGCGAGGTCATCCTGGACGCGCTGGATGCGGGCACCATGGTCCTGCTGGGCAATCCCCGCCACAACAACGTAAAGCCCGTCCTGGTAGGTCAGCCAGCAGCCATCAAGGTCAACGCCAATATCGGCACTTCGCCCTTGTGCAATAACGAGGCCATGGAACTGGAAAAGCTGCGTGTGGCTGAGGCCGCCGGTGCAGACACAGTCATGGATCTGTCCATAGCCGGCGATCTCGACTTCATACGCCGGAATATGCTTGCCTCAAGCTCTCTGCCCCTGGGGACCGTCCCCCTCTACGCCCTGGGACAGCAGCTTATGGACAGCGGACGCGAAATCTCCTCCATGAAGCCGGACGAGCTCTTTGCGGAGGTGGAGAAGCAGGCACTGCAGGGCGTGGACTTCATGACGCTGCACTGCGGCATTTCCTACCGCGGTGCCCGCATGGGCGCAGATAAAACCCGTGTCATGGGCATTGTCTCACGCGGAGGCTCCATGCTTGCCCGCTGGATGCTGGAAAACAAATGCGAAAATCCGCTCATCACGGACTTTGACCGTCTTCTGGATATCGCCCTTGCCCACAACGTCACCCTCTCCCTGGGAGACGCCCTGCGTCCAGGCGCTGGTGCAGACGCCGGTGACGCGGCCCAGTTCGAGGAAGTCATCAATCTGGGCAATCTGCAGCAACGTGCCCTGGAGGCCGGCGTGCAGTGCATGATCGAGGGACCGGGGCATGTGCCCATGCATCTGGTGCGGACCCAGATACAGGCTATAAAAACCCTGACGCACGGAGCTCCTCTTTATGTGCTCGGCCCTCTCGTGGTGGATTCGAGCCCGGGATACGATCATATCGCCGGAGCCATAGGGGGTGCCATAGGTGTTGCTGCCGGCGTGGACTTCCTCTGCTACCTGACTCCTGCCGAGCATCTGACACTGCCAGACTGCGAGGATGTGCGTGCCGGTGTCATGGCTTCACGCATCGCCGCCCATGCCGGTGAGGTAGCTCTGGGACTGCCCCGCGCTGTCGCCCGCGAAGCGGCCATGAACAAGGCCCGGCGCGAACTGGACTGGAAAGGCATGAAACAGGCCGCTCTGGATCCAGCCATGGTGGACAAGCGCCGCGAGCAGTATCACAACGAAGAGGTCTGCGCCATGTGCGGCAAATTCTGCGCGGTGAAGATGATACGAGACGCTAACGTCATCTAACACTTTGAATAAAGACTTCCCAATTCGCTGCAATATCCTCCCCTGATGAAAATTTCGCA
>CAZJPT010000334.1:0-1638 GCA_964547835.1 uncultured Desulfovibrio sp. | reverse complement strand
GTCCTTCCGGCGGCTAAGTACGGTATCCAGGGGTGAGACTTCGTTTTCGTGACAGCAAAATCAGATTTTCAGGTTCTGATGGCGGCACGAGAAGCCGGGATGCGGGCAAACGCCGGAAGAGACCGCCCCAGGGGCAGCAGGAACAGATTGCAAATGTTTATGTCGGCGCAAAGAGGTAGATGGGGCAGAGATCTCCAAAGCCGTCAATTTATCAGCTCCGTAAAAAAAATGCGTAAATCCTCATTCGTCAGCCCTTCAGGCTGTCAAGGCGTTCAGGAAATGCAGCGCGCTGCAAAAGCTGCCGCATCACGGTTACTGCTGAATAAGACAGTTGCCGTCCTCGCAGGATGCCGAGGGGATGACAGGTGTCAGCTGGACGAGCACCACGCGCTCAGCTGTTGGGGTTTTGTTAGTTACCATGGTGATGCGTATCAGGCCTGAGGGCACCAGATCCTGAGACATGGCAATGAACTCGCCATTACCGGTGATGAGGCGAACCTGGCCGGCCGAGGATTCGCGCATGTTCAAAAGTGTGGCCCTGGTGACCTTGAGGGCTCCGGTGCGGATGGTCTCAAGAAAATGGTGTTTGTCCTGGATGTGGCCGTTGGAGGCAATAAAGATGAAATTTTCGGCAGTGAGGGAATTGAGCCCGGAAACGTCGCTCTCAAGCATGGCGTCTAGGAAGAGATCTGCAGCATCAGCCCTGGCCTGTGCCTGCTGGCAGGAGAAAAGGCTGATGACAAGAAGCAAAAGGACGCAAGCGGGCCAGAAAAAAACGGGATGCGTGAAACGTGTGGTCATACAGTCTCCAGAATATTGCGTATGTGCATGACGGGAGCGTTCCCGGGAAAGACAGTACGTCAGAAACCTTTTTCCAGAGGCGGCCAGACAAGACAGTCAGCAGGTATGTCGGCCAGATCCTTGCCAGCACCCTTAAGGAGCACATGTCGCCCCTCGAGCTGCAGGCGGTCCTCAGCCAGCCATTGCAGCGCCTGAGGATAAATGCGGTGCTCAAGGGCATGGATGCGGGGCATAAGGTCGTCCTCTGTGTCGCCGTCTTTGACCGGCACGGCCGCCTGAATAATGACCGGACCGCCGTCTACTTCCTTTTCTACGAAGTGCACTGTGCAGCCTGACAGCTTGACGCCATAGGCAAGGGCATCCGGACCAGCGTGCACGCCGCCGCCAAAGGCCGGCAGCAAAGAGGGGTGGATATTGATGATGCGATGCGGAAAGGCCTTGAGAACGTCATCCGTAAGCAGGCGCATGTAGCCGGCGAGCACGATGATTTCGGCCCCGCTTTTCTGCAGCGCCTCAATCATGACATGATCAAAGTCGCTGCGGGAGGGATAGGCCTTGTGATCCTCCATGATGGAGGCTATGCCTGCTTTCCTTGCCCTGTTCAGTACGCCGGCTCCGGGGCGGTTGCAGAAGATCAGGCGTATATCCACGTCCAGCACGCCGGCGCGGGCGAGATCGATCATAGCCTGGGCATTGGTGCCGTTTCCTGAGGCCACGATGGCAATTGGCAAAGGCATGGGTGTCTCCTGGCGGATTGCCGTCCCGGTCAGGTCCGGACGGCATATTCCTGGTGCGCCCGGCATGGGCACGTTCTAATGGGTGAAAGTCCCTGGCGCA
>CAZJPT010000333.1:0-1644 GCA_964547835.1 uncultured Desulfovibrio sp. | reverse complement strand
CTGCATCAGGTCGGCAAAGGACCACAAATTCAACCTGCAGGTCAGCAGGACCGGGTACATCCTAATCTGCCCGACGCAGACCGCATTTGTCTTCAGCTCCAGCAGGTGACACGCACCACCCCCCTGAACGGATACAAACTTTTTATGCTTCTGACGGGGGCATCCCGGCACGGGCTCTCACTGTCCTTGTTCAGACTCGTCAAAAACAAGCCTGCGTCCGATCTTCCCGGGCAATCTTCCCGAAGGGAGGAACTGGATCTTTTTGACATACAAGACGCATCGTCTGCCGTTGCTGTCCCCCAGATATCGGCAACAATCTGAAATCAGTGTTCTTCAGTTGCCGCTTAGGTTCGTTGCAGGATGATCAGGGCGTCCCTTCAAGGCCGTCCAGAGCTGCGCGAGCAAAGTCAAGCCCCGGATCAATTTGCACAGCCTCATGCAAATGCTCACGTGCCTCTTCCAGAAGACCAAGACGCAGCTCACACATGCCCAGGTTGGCCAAATCCATGACCGAGCCCTTGTCAATGGCCAGCGAGGCCCTGAACGAGGCTGCTGCCTCCTCATATTTTTCCTGTCTGAACAGCGCCACACCGCGGTAGTTAGTGTATTCCTTCATGTCCGGGCAGACATGACAGGCCGTGGCAAACCAGGGCTCGGCCGCGGCCCAGTCCCCGTCCATGGCCAGGCAGTAGCCTGCGTAAAAGGCGGCAAGTCCCCGCGAGGTATCGTCCGGCTGCCTCTCCACACTTTTTGCAAACAGGTCAGCACCTTGCTGCCAGTGCTCCCTGCGCATGGCCAGCATACCGTCAAAAAACGGCAGAAAATGCGCCCCAGGATACGCAGCGGCAATGATGTCCAGATGCCGTCGAGCCTCGTCCACGTCCTGGGTCTCGGCCACCACGCGGCCGCAAAAAAGGCCCACGCTCTCATTGCGATCCCGTTCCCTGAAGGCCAGACCAGGAATGATGAGGTAGTGAGCCGGCACACCCAGCGCGGGATTGGCAGTCTCCACGGCATAGACGCTGCGTGCCCCGAGCCCGGACACCACGGCCCTGATTTCGTCGGCTATGTCGTCGCCAGACACGTCCGGCAGGCTGGACAGGGGAGCCAGATCCCCCTCCTCAAGCCAGGCAAACTGCTCGGGAGCAGAAAACTTGGGCAGGCCAGATGCTTCATAGCAGGCACCAGTGCAGAAGTCGCCGGCCAGCTGCGCCACCTCGGTTACAGCGCGTATGGCGGCCTTGACCGGTGAGGCGGCTGTACCCGCAGTAAAGACAATCTCACTCCGCTCCGGGAATGTTGCCGGATCCCAGGCAAGGGCGCCTACTGTAGGCACAGGCATGCCCAGAGAAAAATCCTTGAGCAGCAGACGCACGCCGGCTGTCTTAAAGCGGTCCAAAAGCCCTGCCAGTAC
The DNA here is from genome assembly GCA_964547835.1 of uncultured Desulfovibrio sp. Lineage (GTDB taxonomy): Bacteria > Desulfobacterota > Desulfovibrionia > Desulfovibrionales > Desulfovibrionaceae > Desulfovibrio. Next base: position 230 of record CAZJPT010000333.1, on the reverse strand, counting down.
AGCGTCGTTGCAGGACGCTGGATCAATGGTGGGCGTTGTCAGCCGATCTCTGTCCACAAGCGCGCAGACGTGCCGCTCCACCAGCTCGCAAATCCCCTGCAGCAGGGATTCCTCGGTGGTATTGCCGCAGCTTGAACCGTTGAACTCGCTGAGCGTGCGAAACCAGTCCAGGGGCAGCCAGACAATCTTGCCGTCGTTAAGCACCACGATGCGATCAAGATTTGCCACCG
>CAZJPT010000332.1:0-1657 GCA_964547835.1 uncultured Desulfovibrio sp. | reverse complement strand
CCAACACTGGCATGGCCAGAAAAAATTCGACTTTTCCCGCTGCTCAATGTCGGTTGATTTCTGTTTTTTGCAAATACTGAGAGGAGATCTCAAAACTCTGGATACACCATCTTAACACACTGCTTTTATGTACAGTCTTGTGCGTTTTGAGACGTCCTCTGAACACAATCGGATGCGAGCGTGTTTAAAGGATGTGTCAGGCGACAACAGAAGTATATCACTATTTCCCTTGTTCTGAGCACTCCCCCGGGGTCCGGGGAGGAGCCTGTGGTCGGGAGGGTGCGGCGCATCACCTTGCCTGGGCATCCTCAATATTTTAGCTTTTTTTCTACGCTTGTCCGGATTCGCACACAAATTGTGTCTTGCCGGTACCAGACAAAACGGGTAGAGACACTTGATTCAATACCACAACCGACAGGCTTTGCAGGCCTGCGCTCATATGGACAGCAGCCATCATGAAAACCAATGCCAGCTGGGGCGGACGTTTCTCTGAAGGGCCCAGGGAAAGCGTCGCCGCCTATACCGAATCCGTTTCCTATGACAAGGAACTGGCTTTCCAGGATATCCGCGGTTCCCAGGCCCATGCCCGCATGCTCACCCGTCAGGGCATCCTCACGCCCGTAGAGGGAAATGCCCTGGTGAAAGGCCTGGACAAGGTGGCCGACGAGATCCGCCAGGGCAGCTTTATCTGGCGCCCGGAGCTCGAGGACGTCCACATGAACATCGAGGCCCGTCTCACCGAACTTGTCGGCGATGCAGGCAAACGACTGCATACCGGACGCAGTCGTAACGATCAGGTAGGACTCTCCTTCAGGCTGTACGTCTCCGACCACCTGACCGGTTGGCAGGAACTGCTCAAGGCCCTGTGTCTGCGTCTGGTCACCATAGCCGAAGAGCATGTGGATCATATCCTGCCCGGATGTACACACTTGCAGCCTGCGCAGCCCGTAAGTCTGGCCCATCACCTGCTGGCCTATGCATGGATGTTCCGCCGTGATCACGACCGCCTGACGGACACACTGCGCCGTGTTCGTGTGTCTCCCCTGGGCGCCGCTGCCCTGGCCGGCACTACCTACCCGCTGGACCCAGTCTATGTCGCTAAAGATGTGGGCTTTGGCGGCATCTACCACAACTCCATGGATGCTGTTTCAGACCGTGACTTTGTTCTCGAGGCTCTCTTTGACGCATCCTGTATCATGACTCATCTCTCCCGTTTGTGCGAGGAACTTATCCTTTGGGCCAATCCCAATTTCGGTTACATCCGCCTTTCCGACGGCTACGCCACCGGTTCCTCCATCATGCCACAGAAAAAGAATCCCGACGTAGCCGAGCTCATGCGCGGTCGCGTTGGACGCGTCAACGGAGCCCTCATGGGGCTGCTTACTGTTATCAAGGGACTCCCTCTCACGTACAACCGGGATCTGCAGGAAGACAAGGAAGGGTTTATGGATGCAAGTCATACTGTGTCCACATCCCTGCATGTCATGGAGGGCATGCTCTCCGAGCTCGGTTTCAATACGGAACGCATGGAGGAAGCCTGCCGCAAGGGCTTTCTCAATGCCACAGAAATGGCCGACTACCTCGTAGGCAAGGGCGTTCCCTTCCGCGAGGCGCACCATATCACGGAGCACGCCGTGGCCCTTGCAGAAAAAAAGAA
>CAZJPT010000331.1:0-1659 GCA_964547835.1 uncultured Desulfovibrio sp. | reverse complement strand
CCTGTTTCAACAAACAGCCCGTCCAGTTGAAACAAGCTATTTCGCTTCAAGTCAGGTTGAAACTACACTCAGGCCGTTTTGCAGGTAAGGTCAGGTCCCATATTCCGTGAAGGAAGGTGGGGCCTGGTCTTTGCTGCGCCCGGCATGGCGCACGTTCCAATGGGTGAAAGTCCCTGGCGCAGGGGGTAGCACCAGGCGCATAGCCTATGGCAAAGGTGTTCGTCGCGAGGCGGAATCTGGAGGGTATCCGTTCAGGGGGTGGTGCGTGTCACCTGCGGGAGCTGAAGACAAGTGCGGTCTGTGCCGGCTGATTAGGATGTACCCGGTCCTGCTGGCCTGCAGGTTGAATTTGTGGTCCTTTGCCGACCTGATGCAAGGGGCGAACAAGAGCTACCTGTTCGATGAGTTTTCAGGACCTCTCACGCTATTCCCAACTGACGCGTCAGCCCATCTCAACTCGCGCTCAATTGAGGCTGGCTCCTGCTACCCCCTGAACGAATACCACACAAGAGAGCCTGGACACGGAGTCCGACCGCATCGCGTCACGCCTTGTGTCCTCCTATCTGCTCATTGCGTGAGCGGCCCGTGGCGCCCTCTTCAAAGCTGACGCCCTTGAGGATGGCGTTTTTGCCAAATTTTTTTCTGATGTCCAGCACCGCTTCCTGTACGCGACGCTCGCGCCGGGCGCGTTCGCGCTCTGCTTCACGCTTTGCGCGCTCCCCCTCCCAGTCAAGCAGGCTCTGGACCCGCAGGCTGCTGCGTAAAAGGGCCTCCCGCTCGTCGCGCACGTGTCCGGCGACAAGAGTGACGCGGCGTATGGTGAGTTTTTTGTCCGTCACAGTGTCAAAGATTTCAAGACAGGCCCTGATAATGCGCGCAGCCGAGGAAGTTGGTTCGTTAAGACTGCGTGTGCCTCTGGCGTGGACCGGCTTGAGGCGTCCGTAATGGTCCGGGCGCACAGGCCCTTTGTAGTGGCGGGCTGTATCCGGATCCATGAGGTTGGCGGCATCGTAGCCGATGACGAGCACAACCTGCTCGCATGTCAGACGCTTTTCTACAAGCTGCAGGGCCAGTTCGTCGGCCATCTCACGCACAATGATGCGGGCCCTTTGCCAGGTATAGGGCTCCATGAGCACCTGCCCGGAGCTCACGCTGCGGTTTTCCGGACTGTAGGCGCGAATGTCAGCGATAGTGCAGGGCTCACGACCCCAGGCGTGATCGATGAGCAGCTCGGCGTTCACCCCGAAAAGCCGGTAGAGCAGGCCCATGTCGCGCAAGGAGCAGCGGCAGACATCGCCCATGGTATACATGCCGTTCTCTGCCAGTCTGGCTGCCAGACCCGGACCTACCCGCCAGAAGTCGGTGATGGGTCTGTGCGTCCACAGCTGACGCCGGTAACTCATGACATCCAGTTCGGCCACGCGTGCGCCGCCGGCGCCTGGTGCCGCGTGCTTGGCCACAATGTCCATGGCCACCTTGGCCAGGTAAAGATTGGTGCCTATACCGGCCGTGGCCGTGACACCGGTTTTCTGCAGCACCTCGCCAACTATGCGTTCTGCCAGTTCACGGGCGCTGAGACCATACCGCGCAAGATATCCGGTCACATCCATGAAGACTTCGTCAATGGAATAGACCAGGATGTCTTCCGGGGCGACAAAG
>CAZJPT010000330.1:0-1667 GCA_964547835.1 uncultured Desulfovibrio sp. | reverse complement strand
GCATAGGCAACATCTATGCCGACGAGTCGCTCTTTGCCGCCGGCATCTGGCCCGGGACCCCGGCCGACAGGGTGTCCGGAACCGTCAGGGCAAGGCTCCATCGCGAGCTTGTGCGTCTGCTTGAGCTCTCCATCAGGGAATGTGGAAGCTCCATTCGCGACTACCATGACGCCGACGGCAACGTGGGCGCCTTCCAGAACCACTTTCAGGTCTACGGTCGGGGCGGGGAGAAATGCCTGGTCTGCGGCAGGACGCTGCGAAAAACGGTTCTTGGCGGCCGTGGCACGGTTTATTGTCCGGGATGCCAGAAAAAACGCGTCTGACCGGCCCGGAACTTGCGAGAGCCGGGCGAAACAGCATTTCCTGAAAAAAATTACAAAAAGTTGAAATCGGTATTCAGTTTTTGCCTAGGGGAAGAAACGCTGCAAGGCTGTCTGCACAAACGGACGCCGGGCAGGTATTCTCCTACATCCACAAAATGCGACCCGTTCTCCCGGAATTTGGGCAACGTATTTTCTGGCGGGTTGGACGAATTGTACTCCTGTCTGTGAGAGCAGGACCACTTCATGGCTACGAAACTACATGCAAAAATTCTCCAGGAGAAGGGGCCTGGAAAGATTCGCGAGTGCCAGAAGGGATGTGTTATCCCGGTGAAATTGTCCGGACACGATTGACACGCTAATTGATAATGCTTACTTGTTGCACGTAACATCATTCAGTGCTGGCCATATCCCTTGGCCGAAAGGCCATTGCCAGTGATCATCCGCCGGAGCTCAACCATGCCCGCAAGAACCCCTCATGTCACCCAGACTCGCATGACGCAGCAGCGCGCGGTCATCCTGGAGGAGCTGCGCAAGCTCAAGACCCATCCGACGGCGGACGAGCTCTATCACATCGTGCGTCAGCGCCTGCCGAGAATCAGCCTCGGCACGGTCTACCGCAATCTTCTCTTCCTCACCGAGAGCGGTCAGATCCTCAAGCTGGAGCTCTCCGGCAGCACAAACCGCTTCGATGCCAACATGCAGCCCCATCAGCACGTGCGTTGCGTGTGCTGCGGGTGCATCGGCGACATCTTTCCGCCGGTCAAGACGGCCGAGGTCGACGGCATGAACGTCCCCGGTTTCGCCCGCATCCTCAGGAGCCGCATCGAGTACGACGGCATGTGCGAGGAATGCGCGAAACAGACCACGGAACAACGTCCCGCCGCCGTGTACTACCACACGGCCGACCAGGGATAGGCGGCCGCAACGTCTCTGCGCGACATCTCCTTGCGCACCATTATTTCCTTGGCCCGTGCGATACGTACGATACGCACGTGTCAGTCATGCGCAATCCGCCAATTCTTCAATCCTTCAAGTCTCCCCCATACCCCTCTGTGACATCCGGCCCATGCCCTTTTTCCCGGGGCGTGGGCTTTGTTCTTCGGTGCGTTTGGGCTGGCGGAAGCCGCGGCTGCGGACGAGGGCTGCGGATGAGGGTTGCTGACGAAGGACGCGGAAGAAAGTTGCGGAAGACGGTTCTGGACGGGGCTTCAGTAGGGCTTGCGGGTTTCGGGGTCGATGGCAATGCCCGCGAAAGTGCCCTCGCAGGCCCGCAAAAGATCGTCCGGGGAAAGTTCCAGCTGCACGCCGCGCACGCCAGCGGAAACGCAGATGGTTTCGTGGAGC
>CAZJPT010000329.1:0-1676 GCA_964547835.1 uncultured Desulfovibrio sp. | reverse complement strand
GAGGAACTCATGTTGCAGGATTGCCTCGCTGCGTGAAACTTGGAAACAGGTGATCCTGCAGATACACAGCGTTTTCTGTCATGTGCATTGCTGCCATCACTTGTCGAAATATGCCGCGTACTGCAGACGTACATGACAAACAGCATGCAGGCCAGTTTGCGGACCATTATGGACACTGGAGGCGGCCGCGTTTTCCCGCGTCGCGGGGCGCGCCGAAAAAACTATATGCTTGAGCCACATGACAACACCCTGCCCCCTGGCGCCGGCCTTGACGAGCTCAACCTAGCTCCCCTGACCACACCGCTTGAAATACGCAGATGGGATGCGGACAGCGTTGCTCTGGGAGTCCCTGGAGAAATGCTCATGGAAAACGCGGCACAGGCAGCACGCCGCGTCCTGCAACATTATGTGCCAGACATGTGCGGTCTTGAATGCGCCCTCATTATGGGCGCCGGCAACAATGGCGGCGACGCAGCCTGCCTGTCGCGCCAGCTGCTGGACCTGGGCGCCAGTGTCACAGTCTGGCACACCAGACCCCTCGAGACAGTCCGCGGCGACACGGCCTTTCACGTCAATCTCGCCCGCCGCTGCGGCGTCACCTTCAGACCCGCTGCAGAATATTGCGGCCAGGGTGACGTGCTTGTGGACGGTCTGCTGGGCACGGGCTTTTCCGGATCCCTCAGGGAAGACGTCCTAGATCTTGTACACCGGTGTAACAGCCGCAGGCGTCGCTTTACTCTGGGACTGGACATTCCCTCTGGCCTTGACGCCATGACCGGCCTCCCCTGCCCCGAAGCCGTTATCTGCGATGCCACGGCCACCTTTGCTGCAGCCAAGCCAGGCCTTGTCCTGCCTGAGGCGCAGCCTTACACAGGCGCACTGCACGTCTGCTACATTGGCACGCCAAGAGCTGCGCGCCTGGCCACGCCGGCCTCCTTTGCCCTGCTCAATGCCTCCTGCCTGCATGCCTTAAAATTACATGTCAGCGGCGGCTGGAAGAACGTCTATGGCCATGTGTACGTTGTCGGCGGCGCCCACGGCCTTGCTGGTGCAGCCCATATCGCCGCTCTGGCAGCCCTGCGCGGCGGTGCCGGTCTGGTCACGGCTGTCACTCCTGCAAGCGCTGCGACAAATGTAAAAAATGGCCGTGCAGAAATCATGATCTGTCAGGCTGGCACGGATATATGGCCAGACGCACTGCCCGAGGCCTTGTCTGGAATGGGACCGCGCAGCAGCCTTGTCATTGGTCCCGGGATGGGACGAAGTGCTGATGCTGAGCGCTTCCTTGATCTCCTGCTGCGTCTGGAGGAGCGCCCCTGCGCAGTGCTGGATGCAGATGCCCTCTGGCATCTGGCTCATAACCCAGAATGGCGCAGCCGCCTCAAGGCTGGAGACGTGTTGACACCGCACCCGGGTGAGGCAAAAACACTGCTGGACGGCGCGCAGGTAACAGGCGACAGGGCAAAAGCCGCACGCGAAATCGCTGCGCGCTTTGGCTGCGTCTGCGTCCTCAAGGGAGACGTCACCCTGCTGACTGCCCCAGACGCACCTCTCATCGTACACCCTGCTGACGTGCCACAGCTTTCCTGCGGCGGTTGCGGGGATTGCCTGTCCGGTCGCACAGGCGCGCGTCTGTGCCGCGGCAACGCCTCGCTAGTCCGTGCGGCACAGGCTGT
>CAZJPT010000328.1:0-1679 GCA_964547835.1 uncultured Desulfovibrio sp. | reverse complement strand
GTTCACCGCAAAGCTGAACTGCCCAATGGACACGTTCCAGCGGTTGCGAAGAACCACCGAAATAATATCGATACCGCCGCCCGAGCCCAGGGAGCGCAGCATGATGCCGGACCCCGCCCCCAGAAGCACGCCACCGAAAACAGCCGCATAGAGCTCCGTCTGCACAGGCACGACAATACCTGTGTAATGAAAGTAGAGGCCAGCCAGGGTGGTGCACAGCGTGCCGAAAAGCGTGTAGAGCAGAAACTGCCTGCTGACAAAGAACCAGCCGAAGAGATAAAGTGGCACGCTCAGCAGCAGATACCAGATGGAGACGTTGAAAAAATCCGTAGACGAATCCGCCAGCAGTGCCATGCCCATAACGCCGCCGGCAAGGAAGTTGTGGGCGGGAAGCAGTGTCTGCAGGCACAGGGCCTGCAGCGTTCCGCCAGTAAAGAGCAGGAGCATGTTCCACCAGACGGATCTGGCCAGTTTCGCATTATAGGTCTTCTTCAGCATGAGAAAGATCCGGTCCGATGCGGATCAGGCACGACAGGCACACTCAGAAGAGGTTCCAGAGCATGCGGATGCCCATCAGAATAAGGAAGCAGGCAAAGCCCTTCTTCAGCCTGGCGGTAGGCAGACTGTGGGACAGCTTTGCTCCCAGGGGAGCGGTAAAGTAGCTCACTGAGGCTATACCGGCGAAGGCCAGCAGATTGACATAGCCCACGCAGCCGGGCGGCAGGTTCGGGACGTTCCAGCCGCCGGTAATGTAGCCCAGGGTGCCGGCTACGGCTATGGGAAAACCAATGGCCGCCGAGGTGCCTACGGCATGATGCATGGGTACATTGCAGAAAGTCATGAAGGGGACGGAAAGGGTACCGCCTCCTATACCCACGAAGCTGGAAACAATACCTATGATGCTGCCAGCGCAGGAAGTCCCCAGACGTCCGGGCATCTCACGGGAGGCCGGGGGGCGGTAGCCTGAGAGCATCTGCGTCACCACAAAGGCCAGAAAGCAGACAAAAAAGGCGCGCAGAAAAAAATTCGGCAGGTGCGCTGCCAGCAGTCCGCCACAGTAGGTGCCGATGAGAATGCCTGGCGTAATATTTTTGAGGATATCAAAGTGCACGGCACCACGTTTGGCATGGGCTCGTGTGCTGGAAATGGATGTCACCATGATGCTGGCCAGTGAAGATCCCAAAGCCAGCTGATGGATGATCGCGTTGTCATATCCCATTCCGGCAAAGACGAAATCAAGCATAGGCACAATGACAATGCCCCCGCCTACGCCGAGCAGGCCTGCCAGTACGCCAGCGACGGCTCCGCAGCACATGAAGACAAATATGGAAGTGAGCATTGTGATCCCCCCGATGTTCGGCAGGTGATGGACTCCCGCTTAAATGAGACAAGAGCATGACACCCCGTCTTCAGGGGGCTGCCATTCAGCGAACTTCTACCCGAAACAGATTAAAAAGCAACATCATCATTGTCCGGGACAGGGCTGACGAATGAGGCTTTGACCCAATTTTTACGGAGCCGGCACATTGGCAGATCCGGCGTTGATCAGGTCAATGGTTTCGTAACAAAATATCCCGGAAGGGCAGTTTTTCACCTATTTCCAAGTTTTTTGAAGGTTCAAAATGGCTCTTGCAGATTCTGTGTGGTAAGCAAGATTCATGCCATAACTAAAACATTGG
>CAZJPT010000327.1:0-1682 GCA_964547835.1 uncultured Desulfovibrio sp. | reverse complement strand
GAGAAATTTCTCAGGGAATCGCTCCCAGTGAGTGCAACGGATTGGGAACTCTTTAGTACATAAAAGCAATGTGTTAAGATGGTGTATCCAGAGTTTTGAGATCTCCTCTTAGTGGAGTGACTCGTCAGTCCTGTCCTTGTTAGATCGCTCCGCGGCCAGTCGCTTTCTTTCTAGCTCTCATCTTGCAAGCATGCAGGCCCGGTGTTAGACAATGCCTTGTCTTTTTTCCGGGCAAGTCGCGGCGACAGCACTGCGCTCCCGATTTCAGATCAGACAAGGAAGATCCATGCTTGACCTCAAACGCATACAAAAACAGCCCGAAGTGCTGGCCAAGGCACTGCGGGACCGCCAATCCTCCCTGACCATTGAGGAATTCCAGCAGATGGACGCCGAACGGCGCGCCTGCATCGCCGAGGTCGAGGAACTGAAAAGCCGCCGCAATCAGGCATCCCAGGAAGTAGCTGCAAAAAAACGCGCCGGAGAAGACGTCTCCGAGCTGCTGGCCGGGCTCGGCCAACTCGCCGATCGCATCAAGCAGCTGGACGAAAAAACTGACGAAGCCAGAGCCAGGGTCGAGGAATGGCTCATGGGCGTGCCCAACATCCCGGATGCCTCCGTGCCCACAGGCAAGGATGAGACTGAAAATGTGGAAATCCTGCGCTGGGGCGTCATTCCGACCTTTGATTTTGAGCCTCAGCCGCACTGGGACCTGGGCACCCGCCTCAAGGGACTGGACTTTGAGCGCGCCGTGCGCCTGTCCGGCAGCCGCTTTGTGGTCTCCCAGGGTTGGGCTGCCCGCCTGGACAGAGCACTGGTCAATTTCTTCCTGGACACGCACACCCGTGAAAACGGCTATATCGAGGTCATCCCTCCTGCCATCGTCAACAGAGAGACCATGACCGGCACAGGTCAGCTGCCCAAATTCGAGGAGGACCTTTTCAAGCTGCGCGAGGGCTTCTACCTTATTCCCACAGCTGAGGTCCCCCTGACCAATCTGCACGCCGGCGAGGTGCTGCCTGAGGAGGCTCTGCCCAGAGCCTACACTGCGGCCACCCCCTGTTTCCGCTCTGAGGCCGGTTCTGCGGGCAAGGACACGCGGGGGCTTATCCGCATGCATCAGTTTACCAAGGTAGAAATGGTGCGCTTCGCCCATCCCGACGACAGCTTCAATCAGCTGGAAATCATGATCGGGCACGCACGCGCACTGCTTGAAAAGCTTGAGCTCCCTTACCGGCAGATACTGCTCTGCACAGGCGACATGGGCTTCGGGTCTGCCAAGACCTATGATCTTGAGGTCTGGCTCCCTTACCAAAAGACCTACCGGGAAATCTCCTCATGCTCCAACTGTATTGATTTTCAGGCTAGGCGCGCCAACATCCGCTTCAAGCCAAAGGGCGGCAAGTCCGCCTTCCTCCACACGCTGAACGGATCCGGCCTGCCTACGGGCCGCACCATTGCGGCCATCATGGAAAACTTCCAGCGCAGGGACGGCACCATCGTCATCCCCAGGGCGCTGGTCCCCTACATGGACGGTCTTGAGGCCATAGAGCCCGACACTCGCCTTATCTAAAGCAGATACCATACTCCGTATTCAGGGCCCGGCGCAGCAATGCCCAGGGCCCTTTTTCCCGTCTTTAGGCCAGAAATCGTGCGCAAATCGCTATATCGGCCCGAATGAGGCC
>CAZJPT010000326.1:0-1702 GCA_964547835.1 uncultured Desulfovibrio sp. | reverse complement strand
GAATGCTAGCTTCCCAAGCTGGAAGTCGCGGGTTCGAATCCCGTTTCCCGCTCCATATCAACCCCTGTGGAACCAGTCCACGGGGGTTTTTGCTTATATCCGGCATGCATGTCCTGACAAAAAAATAAAGTGCACTCCAATGCCGTGTGTCTGACTTGAAAAGTCTATACGCATGCGATCATCTTTGAATCACGACTGTCAAGCGACACACGACGTCTTGAAGCCAGTATACCACAACAAATTTTTCCAATTGGACACTGGCCTGCAAGCTGAGCTCCCTGGTCCTTTGTCGACCTGTTGTGAGGAGCGGGCAGGAGGTTCCTGTTCAATGCTCCCAAAGATATCTCAGGCTGGAAAAAGCTGAGACGAAAGGCAGCAGAAGCAAGTGCCCGATTCGGGCTGGTTCCAGCTACCCCATGAACGGATACAAAACATTTGCCACTTCAACCCATGCTGGCACAGCAAAGAGAATGGCCGCGTCTTTCTGTGGAGAGAAGACACGGCCGGAAAAAAGGAAAAACATGAACAATCAGAGTAGCTTCGCGTCCTTCATGACGCTGATGAGCTTCTCTCTGTGCTCATTGGACATGGGATAGAGCGGCAGACGCATTTCTTCGCTGATGCGGCCCATGAGAGCGAGAGCCGTCTTGACCGGGATGGGATTGGTCTCGATGAACATGGCGTGATGCAGGGGCATGAGCTCGTGATGCAACTTTCTGGCCTGCTCAATCTCACCAGTCAAATAAGCCCTGACCATGGCGGACATGGGGCCGGGCACTATGTTGGAGGACACGGAGATGACACCGGTGCCGCCGATGGCGATCAGAGGCAGGGCGGTGAAGTCATCGCCGGACAGGACACAGAAATCGTCCGGACAGTTGCCGAGGATGTCGCTGGCCTGAGTCATGTCTGCCGTCGCTTCCTTGATGCCTATGAAATTATCGAAGTCCGCGGCCAGGCGGCACACGGTAGAAGGCAGTATGTTGCAACCCGTGCGCGACGGCACGTTATAGCCAACCAGGGGAATGTCTACGGCCCTGGCTATGTGCGCGAAATGCTGGTACAGGCCTTCCTGGGTGGGCTTGTTGTAGTAGGGGGTGATCAGCAGGGCACCGTCGGCGCCGGCGTCTTTGGCAAAACGGGTGAGATTGATGGCTTCGCTGGTGCTGTTGGAGCCGGAACCAGCCAAAACCTGTACCCTTCCCCTGACCTGCTCGACACAGATCTCAATGACGCGTTTGTGCTCGTCATGCGACAGAGTTGCTGACTCTCCTGTCGTACCGCAAGGCACCAGGCCACTGACTCCCTCTTCAATTTGCCAGTCTATAAGAGCACGGAAGGCTTCTTCATCAATATGACCATCCTTAAAAGGGGTTACGATGGCAGTAAAGACACCAGAAAACAACATAATTCCACTCCTTGGTCAGAACAGTGGGCGGTGTCGGGGACACCGAAAGCAGCAGAGAAATCCAGCGTATATATCTTTGCACAGTGATATTGGAAAAGCAAGATAATTCACACGGCATGCGCATATGAGCTGACGACAAATCCCCCTGAATTTTCACGAAAGGACACACAGGCAAGTCTCTGAATTTTCGCCAGCCAGGAACATCTGTCAGCAAAATTCGCTGCTTGAGAGGCTCTTGTTTCCTAAATTTTCGCCAAACGGGAACGCCGGTCACTCAAAAGCGTCGTCCGAGGG
>CAZJPT010000325.1:0-1705 GCA_964547835.1 uncultured Desulfovibrio sp. | reverse complement strand
TGCGAAATTTTCATCAGGGGAGGATATTGCAGCGAATTGGGAAGTCTTTATTTCAGTGTTTAAAGGGTCTTCGAACGATCCAGTGATTTACAATGCTGATAAGCTCTTACTTAAGATACTCCCGGCAATGGGACCTCATTGGCTACGCGATTATCTTGACACTCTCTCCATGGCGTCCCGCGCTGTGCCCTTGTACCGTAGCTTGCCTTGTGGCACAATAGCTGCCGCTGCGCGTGACATAGTTGCCGGAACAGGACATGACGACGCAGGCGGGCGGGCGTCCGACCACCGGATCCCGGGATGAGGGCAGGACGCGTTCCTCATTTTCTCATTCCCGTTCAGGAGGACGAAACGACACGCCATGTGCAGAGCTGGTTTCGCCTTGTTTTTCGGCTCTGCGGGGATAAATGTTGATTGAGATAAATCCAATGTATCCGTTCAGGGGGTAGCAGGAGCCAGCCTCAATTGAGCGCGAGTTTCGATGGCCTGACGCTTCAGTTGGGAATAGCGTGAGAGGTCTTAAAAGCTCATCGAACAGGCCTCTTGATCGCCCCTTGCATCAGGTCGGCAAAGGACCACAAATTCAACCTGCAGGTCAGCAGAACTGAATACATACCTTTCTGGCCGGCGCAGACCGCATTTGTCTTCAGCTCCCGCAGGTGACACGCACCACCCAAAAAACGAATACCAAAGCCTCATTCGTCTGCCCTGATCTGCCCCTTGGGCATGCCGGCAAAAGCTGCTATAAATGACTGAACGTCTCACCCGAAACAATGCAGACAGCTTGAGCTTCCCGAAATGCCTGTACGCTGTCCTGCACAAGGTCACGTGTCCCCACCAGAAAGATTTCCTCAGGAGAGCAGCCTCTGTCCGCAGCATGCAGAGCATACGCAATCTCTGGTTCTGGTCCAGCTCCCCGCACCAGAGACGTATGTCGCTTGTTGTGCAAAGTCTGTCACACCTGATCTGGTCAGCAGTGCTGTCCCGGACGTCAGGGCAATGGAGAAGCCGTCATGACCTTTAAAATTTTCCCTACTGAAGATTTCGCCAGTCTGCGCCGGAATGGCGGCTACTATGTGGATAAGACAAGATTTCTGGAACAATTTCTCAATGCATGGCCAGATGCTGCTCTGTTTACCCGCCCGAGGCGCTTTGGCAAGACCCTGTTCATGAACATGCTGGCCGAGTTCTTTGATATCAGAAAGCAGGGAGACGGGCAGAACCTTTTTGAAGGTCTTGCCGTTTCTGCCAACGAGAAACTCTGTCAGGAGTGGATGCATCAGTATCCCGTGATTTCCCTGACACTGAAGGAAGTGGACGGCAAAAACTATGAAGAAGCCTGCGGAGTGCTGTATGAGAAAATAAGAGATCTGTTCCAGTTATACTCTTTTTTGTCTGCCAGTCCCAGAGTGGGGCCGGTAGATAAAGGTACGCTGGAGGCGGTCATCTCCTCAGCGGCCAGCATGGATATATTGAAGCGCTCTCTCTATCGTCTGTGCAGAGCACTGTCTGATGAATATGCAAAACCGGTGATACTTCTGATTGACGAATACGATGTCCCAGTCGCCAAGGCAGCAGAGAAACTCTACTATGATGAGATGATTTTGTTCATGCGCAATTTCCTTTCGGATGTGCTGAAAACAAATCCCTATCTCAAGTTCGCCATTCTTACGGGAGCTCTGCGCATCACCAAGGAAAGCATCTT
>CAZJPT010000324.1:0-1719 GCA_964547835.1 uncultured Desulfovibrio sp. | reverse complement strand
GCCCAGGGTGGTCCATGCCGCCTCAGCTGTCTCAAATCAAACCAAAACGTTTGTAATCAGGTGACGCCATATGGAAGATAGTGCTCTCGCGGACGTTGCCGGCACGGAGCCCCCATGCCCTCCTGGAAAGGAATACTGCTTGCCGGCGGATCGGGAACACGTCTCTATCCGCTGACCTTGAGTGTGAGCAAACAGCTCATGCCCATTTACAACAAGCCCATGATCTACTACCCGCTGGCCACACTCATGCTGGCCGGCATACGGGATATCTGCGTTATTACCACGCCCGAGCACAGGCAGCTCTACGAGAATCTTCTGCTCGACGGCTCGCAGTGGGGACTGACGCTGCGCTATGTGGAACAGGAAAAACCTGAGGGACTGGCACAGTCCTTCCTGCTCTGCGAGCCCTACATAGCGGGACACCACACCTGCCTGATTCTCGGCGACAACATCTTCTTTGGACACGGTCTGCCCAAACTTATGCATTTGGCCATGAAGCGTGAAAACGGGGCCACAGTGTTTGGTTACCACGTAAGTGATCCGAGCCGCTACGGCGTGGTGGAGTTCGACAAGAACCAGCACGCTGTCCACATAGAAGAAAAGCCAGCTGAACCTAGGTCCAGATTCGCTGTCACCGGACTTTATTTCTATGATACCAGAGTGATAGACTTCGCAAAATCCATCAGGCCCTCACCCCGCGGCGAGCTGGAAATCACTGACGTGAACAACTGCTACCTGAAACTGGGGGAGCTGCATGTAGATCTCATGGGGCGCGGCATAGCCTGGCTGGACACGGGCACCCATGATTCACTTATGGAAGCCTGCACATTTGTCCAAACCGTGGAGAAGCGTCAGGGACTCAAGGTGGCCTGCCTTGAGGAAATCGCCTGGCGCAGCGGCTTCATTTCTGCAGAGCAGATGCGCGAGCTGGCAAAGCCCCTTGCCAAATCCGAGTACGGCAAGTATCTGCTTGATCTGATTGACGGATGGAGAGCGAAATGCAAGTCCTGAAAACACCCGTCGAGGGCGTACTGCTGATCAAGCCCGACGTCTGGAGCGATCAGCGCGGCTACTTTGTGGAAACCTGGCAAAAGAAGCGCTACGAGGAGGCGGGCATCACCCTGCCCTTTGTGCAGGACAACCACTCGCGCTCGACACGCGGCATCCTGCGCGGCCTGCACTTTCAGAAGAAGCATCCCCAGGGCAAACTGGTGATGGTTTCCCTTGGCAGCGTCTTTGATGTGGCTGTGGACATACGCCCGACCTCTCCTACTTTTGGCAAATGGTTTGGTATCGAACTTACGCAGGAAAACCAGTGGCAGCTGTGGGTGTCTCCAGGTCTTGCCCACGGTTTCTGCGTGCTCAGCGATATCGCACACTTCCATTATAAGTGCACAGATTTTTACGATCCTACGGACGAGGGCGTTATCCGCTGGAATGATCCCTTCTTTGGCATTAACTGGCCGGTATCCGAGCCAAGGCTGGCGGCCAGAGATGAAGAAGCCCCGCTCTGGACGGAACTGTAGAAGCGGGGACTTGACTGAGTCGTGACTTCAGGTGGCGCGACCCCGGCGTTCCAGGGGGCGTGTCCTCTCCACGAGAGGCCGCCACCAGGATTCGTTGTCAAGATACCAGCGTACCGTGGCGGCAAGGCCGGTTTTTTTTTTAATGATCCGGCGACCACCGAGATCGGCACGGATATGGCTGGCGTCTATGGCG
>CAZJPT010000323.1:0-1720 GCA_964547835.1 uncultured Desulfovibrio sp. | reverse complement strand
TGCGCCAGGGACTTTCACCCATTAGAACGTGCCCATGCCGGGCGCACCAAAAAAAGCAGCGGACTTTCGTCACGCTGCTTGCCTTAGCTGAGTAATTACTCAAAACGCACAAGACTGTACATAAAAGCACTGTGTTAAGATGGTGTATCCAGAGTTTTGAGATCTCCTCTTTATCTCAGCGTTATCGATCCAGGCACGCATGACATGCATTTTCCGTATCGACTTCTGATGCAAGATTTCACTCTGAACAAAAGAAAGCGTCTCTGCTTGCCCACAGCGCACAGGCAGTCTGCCCTTTATCCGTCCAATTCCTTTTTAGGGAAGATGGCACGATGTCTGCGCACCGTCCTCAATAAAACTCTTCTCCTTGCATATCTTGTCTGCGGATCTGGCATTGCCTGTGCCGAAACGCCCCCTCCCATTGCTGACTCTGCCCCTGTGTCCTGCACGCCCATTCTTGGCGACAGAATCAACAGACAGCTCATGGGAGAAAATCTCTGCGCACTCACCTTTGATGACGGCCCGGGCCCCTGGACAGAACATCTCCTTGATCAGCTTGATGAATTCGGTATCCCTGCCACCTTCTTTATCCTGGGCAGGAACGCCGAGCACTACCCGGACACCATCAAACGCGCCCTGGCAGAAGGCCATCAGGTTGAAAGCCACTCCTACTCACACCCCAATCTTAAAAAAGCATCCTCCAAACGACGCTTGAATGAACTGACGAAAACCAATGAAATTCTGCGTTCCCTGGGCGGCGACCCTATGTATCTGCGTCCGCCCTACGGAGAGAAGGACAAGGGACTGATAGAAATGGCTGCCAGCATGGGCCTGCGCGTCATCACCTGGTCCAGAGACAGCGAGGACTGGAAAAAACTGCCAGCGGACTATGCCATGCTGCCGGATAACCGCGGAAATTTCACTCCCCGCGGGCAACTGCGCGGCATCTTCCTCTTTCATGACATACACAAGACCACGGTGAACGATCTGCCGCGTATCGTCAAACAGTTGCGAGACGGAGGCTGCCAGCGTTTCGTCACAGTTCATGACTACCTGAATATGTTTTTCTGCGATCCCCAGCCTCCTCTGCTCATGACCAGGCGCAAACCCGTCACCCCGCCCCAGGACGATGCTCCCTTCTGGACTATGAGTGACTTCAGCCAGGGATGGGAAGACTTCGGTGAGCAGGAACGTCCGCTGTATATAAAACCGGCCGTTACTGCCTGGAGTGGCCTGATCATGGACAAGGGCGTCGTGCTGGAAAAACCTGCTGCGCTTGAACGCGTCTGGAATGATGTGGCCTCTGCTGCCCCGCACACTATCTTCAAGACTGGCTCTGAGGCACCCCTCTCCGAGACAGCACCGCCCTTTATCTGTCTGCCTGTTCTGCCCCAGACAACGGAGGAAAGTCCGTAGCGCAAATTCAGACGCCGTCCGTGTATGATGACACGAACGGCGTCCGCAAAAGTCGTCACAGCCTGCTGCGTTTCACGCCGTATCCGTTCAGGGGGCAGCAGGAGCCAGCCTCAATTGAGTACAAATTTCGATGGCCTGACACACTTCAGTTCGGAACAGCGTGAGAGGTCCTAAACGCTCATCGAACAGGCAGCTCTTAACGCCCCTTGCATCAGGTCGACAAAGAACCACAAATTTAGAGGAGATCTCACCCGTCTTTAGGCCCGATTTTCTAGCCTGATCGTCTGAAGTTGGCCATACTGGC
>CAZJPT010000322.1:0-1763 GCA_964547835.1 uncultured Desulfovibrio sp. | reverse complement strand
GGATATGTTCTTCACTATAATCCTCTGTTTGTTACAGCCAAGAATCTGCAGGAACAGAGGATCTATGTTCTGCAGTCCCCGGAGTGGCTGGCAAAGGTGGACAGGCTCACCCCATGCCGCTACGGGGCTCCCGTTGTCCTGGTGGTCGCATACGACAGGAACAACGTCTTTACATATCCGGGCAGCAAATATCAGTCCGGAGTCGAGGACGCTGCCATCGTAGCCACCCATCTCTGCCTCGCTGCCAGCAACGTGGGTGTGGACAACTGCTGGGTGAATTTTTTTGATCCTGATATTGCCCGTGCTGAACTCCAGCTGCCTGAAAACGAGGAAATCATCATGATGCTTGATCTCGGCTACGCTGCCGAGGGTGCCGGACCGCTTCCCAATCACGACAACCGCAAGGAGCTTTCTGAGACCGTGGTCTACAGATAGTTCCAGCGCGTCAAGGCTGCATGGCCTGTCATCTCTTTTGCAATCCTGTGCTGTCACACGAACAAAATTGCTGACGAGGGGCTGTCGCCATCATATCCGAATCTGGAAACCCCTCGCCTGCAACACTCTTCCGATGCAGCGTCTGTTCCGTGTCCGCTGCTGGCTGCGCCCCGGCCTGCTTAAAGCGTGAAAGGGCGGGATGCTGCACCTCAAACTCGTGCTTTGCTAGTCAATAAAAAAAAACTATGTCCTTGACATGGTGCGGCTCAAGTCTTACAAGGTGCGATCAACGTCTCCTCCCCTCTTCCAGCCAAGCGAGGAATCCATGCAGGAAAATATTGGCAAAGCTTTGACATTTGACGACATTCTCCTTGTTCCCTGCTATTCGGAAATAACTCCGGACATGGTCGATGTCTCAACCTGGCTCACTCCGGACATAGCCCTCAAGGCACCTCTGCTCTCTGCGGCCATGGATACCGTCACTGAAGCGGCCATGGCTATTTCCATGGCCCGCATGGGCGGCATCGGCATCATTCATAAAAATATGTCCATCGAGAGACAGCGCCTTGAGGTGGAAAGAGTCAAGAAGAGTGAATCAGGCATGATTCTTGATCCTGTGACTATCTCCTCTGGTTCTACCGTGAACGAAGCCCTTGACCTCATGCACGACTTCAGCATTTCCGGACTGCCGGTGGTGGATGACGGTCATCTGGTAGGTATCCTGACCAACAGGGATGTGCGCTTTGTGGAAGATGGCAGCAAGGTTCTGGTCAGGGACATGATGACCAGCGAGAACCTGGTGACCGTCCCCATGGGAACGAGCCTTGACGAGGCCAAGCGACACCTTCACGAGCATCGCATAGAAAAACTGCTGGTGGTAGATGAAAACAAGCGCCTCAGAGGACTTATCACCATCAAGGACATCGACAAGGTGCAAAAGTACCCCAACGCCTGCAAGGACGACCGTGGCCGTCTGCGTGTAGGCGCTGCCATCGGCGTCACTGCCGACACCGAAAAACGCAGCGAGGCCTTGCTGTCCGCCGGTGTTGACTGCCTGGTGCTGGATTCTGCACATGGACATTCTGCCAATATCCTGCGTACCATCCACATGGTGAAAAGCGCCTTTCCGCACTGCCAGCTTATCGCCGGCAACGTAGCCACCTACGAGGGCGCCAGGGCCATCCTCAAGGCAGGTGCTGACTGCGTCAAAATCGGCATCGGCCCCGGCTCCATCTGCACCACCCGTATCGTAGCCGGTGTGGGCGTGCCCCAGGTAACCGCTATCATCGAAGCCAGTCGTGCGGCCAGAGAGATGGACCGCTGCTGTA
>CAZJPT010000321.1:0-1767 GCA_964547835.1 uncultured Desulfovibrio sp. | reverse complement strand
CACCGAACGTTTCGTAATCCATAAAGAGATTGATGGTCTCCCCGTGGCCGTTCAGGTTGAACAGCCAGGATGCGTATTTCTCGGCTGTAAGGGGGTATCCTTCCCATGCCTGATTGGAGAAGCGGAAGGCGATGTCGTCGGAGAGCCGGTAGTTCTTGAGCAGCAGACGGATGCGACGGCAGTTGCCGGGCTGATAGACGAAGTTCGGGCTGCGCCAGTTGATGACTTGATCGGCGCCTTCAGTGAGAATGGCCTTGTAGCCCATATCTTCGGCCATCTGGGCGATGGAGTTGTTGTAGATGAGTTCCGTGTTGCGGAAGGCCGTAGGCGTGACGCCCAGGTACTCCTTGACCAGCTGATCGTGCAGCTTGATTTGCTCCATCCATTCCTTCGGAGAAAAGAGAAAGGCGAGGGAATGCGCGTAGGTTTCAGCCAGAATCTCCACGCAGCCCGTGGCCATCAGCTCCTGGAAACTCTTCAGAACAGCCGGAGCGTACTGGCGCATTTGTTCGATAAAAATGCCGGAAATGGAGAAGCTGACCTTGAAACGTCCCTGATGGCGCTCAATAAGCCGCGTCAGCAGGCTGTTCATGGGCAGGTAGCACTTGTTGGCAACCTTCAGCATGATGGACTTATTGGCGTCCTCGTCCTCGTACATATGGTTGTGACCAATGTCGAAGAACGTGTAATGCCGGAGCCTGTATGGTTGATGGACCTGAAAATAAAAGCATACTGAAGGCATATCAGGACCTCTTTGCAAGATCGGAATAGATGTTGTTCAGTTTGATGGCAGCGTTGTCCCAGCGGATATTCTTGAGTTCTTCCTGACAGTTGCGCACCATGTAGCGTGCCAGTGCAGGGTAGGTCAGCACGGCGCAAATGCAGGCGGCCATCTTGCGCACGTCCCAGAAGTCCACTTTGAGGGCGTTGGTGATGACCTCGGAAACACCGGACTGCTTGCTCATGAGCACGGGTACGTCATAGACCATGGCCTCCAGCGGCGCAATGCCAAAGGGCTCGGAGACACTGGGCATGACATAGAGGTCTGACGCGGCGTACATGTTTTCTACTTCGGCGCCCTTGAGGAAGCCTGTGAACGTAAAGCGGCGTCCTATGCGGTAGCGGGCAACCCTGGAGACCATGGACAGCAGCATGTCGCCTGATCCGGCCATGACAAAGCGCACGTCGGGCATGACCTTGAGCACCAGGCGTGCGGCCTCGACAAAGTATTCCGGCCCCTTCTGAAAGGTGATGCGCCCCATGAACAGAACCTGTTTGGATCCATCCGGGTTGGCCACGTGATAGACGTGTGAGGCCTCCTTGCGGGAGACGGCATTGTGCACAACCTCTATTTTGGATTCGGGCACATTGTAGACGCGCATGATGAGGTTCTTGGTGAAATGACTGACCGCCACCACCTTGTCGGCGGCCTGCATGCCTTCCCACTCGATGTGGGCCACTTCGGAGTTCATGTTGCTGCCGCTGCGGTCAGCCTCGGTGGCGTGCACGTGACAGACCAGGGGCTTGCCGCTGATCTTCTTGGCAATGATGCCGGCTGGGTAGGCCATCCAGTCGTGGGCGTGGATGACGTCAAATTCGTTGGCTTGTGCTATGGCGCCCGCGGCCATGCTGTACTTGTAGACCTCGCTCATGAGGTCGCGTCCGTATCCGCCGTGAAGACTGATGACGTGGTCCGTGCCGCCTGTCGGTATCGTCCTGGTGATGCTGTGTAGGGCGCTTGTACGGTACTTGCTGTACTCCGCGAAG
>CAZJPT010000320.1:0-1782 GCA_964547835.1 uncultured Desulfovibrio sp. | reverse complement strand
TATCCCATGGCATCCAGACGTTTTCTGCCCAACGTGCTCGTCATCCTCGTTATCGCCTTCATCGGCGCCATCGCTTACACCTTTCTCAAGGACATGGACGGTCCTACCTTCACAATCACTCCAGAGAGAACAGAGGTGTCTTCCAATACCGTCCTGCAGATCGCCATGGAGGATCCGTCCGGCATACGCGAACTCGTAGTTGGCGTGCGCAAGAACAACAATTTTGTACCTTTCTTCAATATGCGCTATGATTCCATGGAAACGCAGCGCGTGGAGAACGTGCCTATGAGCAAGGCGCAGCTGATGCCCGGCGCCTTTGAGCTCGAAGTGCGCGTAGTGGATGGATCCATGGCCGGCTTCGGCCAGGGCAATACACGCACCGCACTCTACCCCATGCGTCTGGACAATCAGCCGCCGCGCATCTCCATCCGTACCATGCCAGCCAACGTTTTTCGTGGCGGTGTCGGTTCCCTGGTTTACACTGTTGACGAGGAAGTGTCGTCCACAGGCGTACTCATTGCCGGATACATGGTGCCCTCCTTCAGACAGGCCGACGGCTCCTGGGTTAATATCTACCCATTCCCCTTCACCATGTCGGCAACTGATTTCAAAAACAACCTGAGTCTTGTGGCAACGGATCTGGCTGGCAATGTGACGCGCACTCGCTTTACGGTCATGGCCTATGAAAAACGCTTCCGCAACGATAAAATCACCATTACCGACTCGT
Source organism: uncultured Desulfovibrio sp. (assembly GCA_964547835.1). GTDB lineage: Bacteria > Desulfobacterota > Desulfovibrionia > Desulfovibrionales > Desulfovibrionaceae > Desulfovibrio. Next base: position 1,055 of record CAZJPT010000320.1, on the reverse strand, counting down.
TTCTGCAGGAAGTGCACAACAAGCTGGGCTATCTGGCACCTCAGGCAGCAACTCCGCTGCACAGCTACCTGACCATCAACACCAGCGTGCGCGCCAATAACATGGAATTTCTGCGCTCCCTGCACGCCATTTCAGCCCAGGGCAGACTCTGGAACGGTGTCTTTACGGCCATGCCCCGTGCCTCGAACAGAGCAAACTTTGCCGACAAGCGCACTCTCATCTACAACGGCGAACAGATAGGCGAGGCCTATCATCTCGGCCTGGACCTGGCCTCTGTGCTTAACGCTGAAATTCCCGCCGCCAACTCCGGCACTGTCATCTTTACCGGGGAGCTTGGCATCTACGGCAACGTGGTGGTCGTTGATCACGGCCTCGGTGTCATGTCTTTGTACTCACACATGAGCCAGATCAATATCAGCAAGGGACAGGCCGTCACCAAGGGGACAATACTCGGCCGCACTGGCACCACTGGCCTGGCCTTTGGCGATCATCTGCATTTCGGCATGCTGGTAGGCGGCCTTGAAGTCAATCCTCTGGAATGGCTCGACCCAAAGTGGATGAATGTCCTGACCGGGCGCCTTGCGGCCCGGTAACATAACCTTCTGCCTCTATGCCCAGGCCACAGTAGATGGCACGATGCCTGCTGTGCGCCGGCATGAGACATGCGCAGGCAAGGCGGTTAGGAATTGTCAGAAAATAACTCACAAGCCAGTTGTCATTGTGCCATCTGTTTTTTACAGGATGTTCAATAAGCTGCTGTCGTACACAACTGGAAGCCAGGCAGTTATCCGATGTGTTGTTTTCTGACACCTGTTTCCAAGTTTCACGCAGCGAGGCAATCCTGCAACATGAGTTCCTCACATAGTCGCAGGAATGGTTCTCGATTTTCGTCGGTTTCGACGCGACGCGCCAAACCTTGCAAAAATATCTGACGGGTGATCAGCTGTTCCATGCGCCATCTCCTCTCCTGAATGCTCAGTCCGTCGAGGCAGGCAAAGGCAGGGTTCAGCGCTGGCAGAAGGGAGAGCACCCCATACACCAGGGACTGGATGTTC
>CAZJPT010000319.1:1065-1791 GCA_964547835.1 uncultured Desulfovibrio sp. | reverse complement strand
AAGCGCAAAGAAACACTGGGCAAGTGAATACTGGCCCAATGATAAGGAGGATTGGAAAGGGAGGAGAGGCTGCGCGTCGCACAGGCAACGCGTAGAAGAGCCCGCGGTTGGAAGCGGGCTGAAGGGCTTGAATGTCTGGTGCGGCAGGATGCGTCTGGCGGAGAGCGTTCAAGCGCGGGTGCGCTGGGCGGAGCTGGCTTTTTCGTCCTCGCTGGTGGCTGGTGTGTAAATTTTGAGCAGCGAGTCACGAATGTCTTCGGATGAAATGCCGAGGACCTGAGAAATTTCCCCGGCCACCAGATTCATGGCCTGTTCCTGAAGACGGCGCTCCCCATAGGAGAGTTCCTTGTCACGGCCAAGCATGAGCAGCTCGCGCAGCACGTCAGCGACCACGCACAGGTCGGAACTTTTCATTTTGTCGGAATATTTGCGGAAGCGGCGGTTCCAGTTTTGTCCCACACTGACCGTCGTCTGTTGATTGTTCTTGAGACTGTTCAGAATGCCGGCAGCTTTTTCCTTGTCTACGAGCTGACGCAACCCGACGTTGCTGGCGTTCTTGACCGGAACCATGAGGGTAATGTTACTGCTCTGTATGGCCACGATATAGATGTCGCAGGAGGTTCCGCCTATGGTTTTTGTGTCTATGCGATTGATTCTGCCAACGCCCTGCGCGGGGTAGACAACCAGATCATCCACTTTGTACATGATAAGGCTCCTTGGGGGCAG
>CAZJPT010000319.1:0-1055 GCA_964547835.1 uncultured Desulfovibrio sp. | reverse complement strand
CAGCATCTCTCTGAATGCGGCGGAGAGCAGGACGCGGTCACGGCGCTGTGCGCCTGTCTGCTTCTCCAACTCCTTTGTTCAAAAATGCTCCATCCTCCTCTTTTCTTGCGGCAAGAGGATTCCCATGACTATTGCTGTGCCTGGCACTTGATGGTGCAGGAGGTCTCAGAGGGGGCCTGCTGACAGCATTTGCGCCAATTCCTTGAGGATGGGAATGGCCGGTCCCTGATACCGATCCTTCACCACGGCGACGAGGGGCAGGTACCAGCTGTATGCTCAGGCTGCTGCCATTACTCCGCTGTCGTTTGGAAGCGTGTTCCGAAAAAGTCTCCGCGACAATGTCGGAGTAGTACTGTGCCGTTCTGGAAAACCGGGAACAGGTCTCTGAGAAATCGTCAACTGCACAGTCCGGTATTGCCGTGACAAGGAACGGTGGACATGGTGCAAAACGAATGCATGCCTGCGCTCGAGACTCCTGTCGGCGGAGCCTGCCAATACAGTTCTTTAATCTTACAATAACAATAATGGAAAGTCCAGCATAATCAGATTTTTTTCCAGAGGCAGTGCACGCCTCCCCGGACGGAATCGGGGCGGCCACGCATGCCGACCCTCAGGAGGGCACTGCCTCGGAAATCTCCACGTTATCATTGCCCAGGGCTTTGTCAGAAACTTCTGACGCGCCGGGCAAGGACGACGAGGCAGAGGCCTTACCGTTCCAGGATGATTTGAGCACGCCGGATGAGCCTGCCACTGTGCCAGACAGAGCAGAAAATGCCATGGATGCGGCGCTGCCGGCAAAATCCCTGGCGCGTGCCGCCCCCACAGACGGATTGAGCCGTCGTGAACGAAAGGAGCTTCGCCGCAGGGAGAGAGACCGAAGACGGCACATTTCCTGAAAAAGCCAGCGTCATTTTCGGGGGAGATCGATCCGACTTCTTCCAGGATGTCTCATGACAACGCGGCGTTTGCGCTGTGTCATTTTCGGGTTGTTTGACCAGCAGAAGGGGGAGTGTCCGCCCGACCGGGCTGTGGCTTATCCGTGTCTGCAGCGTACA
>CAZJPT010000318.1:0-1793 GCA_964547835.1 uncultured Desulfovibrio sp. | reverse complement strand
TGGTGTATCTAGAGTTTTGAGATCTCCTCTGAAGCTCAACGTACACCCAATTAAAGGCAAAAATTCCAGTTAAGGTGCGCCTTATATCCCCGCCCTGAAGGGCGAGGCTTTACGGCGCGTCGGGTAAATTTCCCTCAATGTCACGGACCAGGCCGAAGCGGCGCTCCTCAAAGCGGGCCTGAAGCCCCCTGTCACCAGACAGAGCAGCCCAGCCGGCGTCCAAAAGAATGCGACCCGGCAGCCGCCCATCCTCGGGAAAGCCGCCAATGACACTGGTCAGCACGCTCAGGGCGATGTCATCGATGTCGCAGACACCAAGGCCATGCATGACCAGGTCCATGAACATGTACACCCCGCAGCGCACTTCGGTAACGCCGGCAGCAACGATGTCCGCGGGTTCACCCAGGAGAGCAGAAGGCGTAGACCCCACACTGACTACGGGACAGGCGTGCCCTTCCCCGCGCAAAAGACGCGCAGCCCGTCCGGCAGCGTCAGCCTCGCGCAGGGCCAGCGCCTTGGGAGCAGCGCGATCGGGGACATTATATGCCGAGCCGGCGTGAGTCAGCACGCCGACCACTTCCTGCCCTGCGGCGCGCAGCCGGCTGGCAATGGCGACTAGGCGCGGATCATCTGGACTGAGGCCGGCCCTGTGGCCATCGCAGTCAATTTCCAGCAGAACTTTGTACACACACGAGTGCGCCGCAGCATCCTGAATGAGCACCTCGGCCATGGTTATACTGTCCAGAATGACCTTGAGCTCGCAGCCGCGGTCAATCAAGCCCCTAGTACTTTATGTTTGAAATTCGTTAAGTACTTTAACAAGGCATGAGTCGAGTTTTCGGCTCCGTCAGCTACTTAACGAATTTACGACACGAAATACTAGCCCGCTCAAAAAGGCAGGGATGCATACCCACAGCCAGAGTCACGTCGCGGGCCCCAAGCTCGGCCACAGCCTCAGCCTCGCCCATGGTGGCCACGCAGCAGGGAGCTTCTGCACTCTCCATGGCCAGCAGCGCCACAGGCCAGCTGCGACAGGTCTTGAGATGAGGGCGCAAGGTCACGGCATGGCCGCTCCAGTGCTCACGCAGGCGGCTCGTATTGCGCTCCAGTATGTCCAGGTCAAGAAGCAGACAGGGCGTCGACAGCTTTTCCAGGGAGAGACCGTCTCCGGGGTAGAGACGTAGTTAGTTGGCGTTGGTTTCCAGTACGTTCATGACCAGTCTCCCATGTGGGGTGGTTTTGGTGCAACCGTATCACACGGCAGCATCCGTTCCAGATGTATTAATACCAAAAAGTTGTACATTACTTTCAGGTCAATGACCACAACTATTGCCACACTGTCATCAAGAGCTGCCTTTTCAAAAACTAATCACTTAAAAATACGTGATTTTTTTGCATACTGCTGAATACGAAATCCTATGACGCCTCTGCTTCAGGCCCGCGGAGTACAAGTACATCTATATGCCCTTTGTGGATCCTGCCAGTTGCAGCAGGCATCCATGTCAACATCTGAAGGCTCCCGGGGGCTGATGGTCCCACCCCGGGCCCTGAAAACAAGGGGTCATGAGGATAAAGCACCCCGCCAGGCCGGTTTATGCCATAAAATGATGATCTATCCAGTTGAGATCTCCTCCAAGAGTTGACCGGAATAAGCGCACTGCCCTCAGGCAGGCAGCTTATCTTCTTGATGGTGGCTGAGTTTTGACAAGCGAGCGCATCCCCGGGCCTCACAAAACAAATCTAGTGTCAAGTTTGTGAATTTAGTGATTGAATTTTGACTGAGCCCATAATCA
>CAZJPT010000317.1:0-1796 GCA_964547835.1 uncultured Desulfovibrio sp. | reverse complement strand
ACTATGGACCTTTTAGACGGATACATCTCTAAAAATTACGATAGTTGGTGAACGCAGTGAATGATTATCAGATGCTGTGTACAGCCCATCGCTTCAGAGATGGGGATATAAGCCGCTCTCGCCCAGGCGGGATGTTTTTGCTTGCGTTAGATATCTGTATTCTGTACATTATTTTCCGTATAGAGCAGGACATGCCAGCATCTGCGCTCGTGGACACTGTGCAGGACCTTCAAAGGCCAAAGCCGGAGAGGCTGCGATGGAAGAAGCATCACCCGCCTTCATGCGCGGGGAGTGTCAAAAAAGCAGTACAAATGAAGGCGGGATCCCGGAAGGCCCGGACATGGCACCCTGCTGAAAAAATAGAATGGTCCTTGATGACGCTGATCAGGAGGACAATATGCTCGGTGATTTTACCTTCTACAATCCCACCAGAATCCATTTTGGGAAAAATGCGCTGGACCGCCTTCCAGAGGAGCTTGCTGGGTGTGGACCGGTTGTTCAGCTGGTCTCAGGCCTTGGATCTGCAAGGAAAAGCGGCCTCTACGACAAAGTCACCACCATGCTGGCGGGCGCTGGCAAGCGCATAGTGGACGATCCGGGCGTCATGCCCAACCCGACCATGGAAAGAGTGCTCCAGGGATGCGCGCTCGCCAGAGAGAATAACGTCGATCTCATTCTTTCCGTAGGGGGTGGCTCCTGCTGCGATTATGCCAAGTTCGTGGCTGCCTCGGTCTGGCTGGACAACGCCGATCCCTGGGATTTTTATGTAATGCGGCGCTGCCAGCCGCCAGCCGGACAGAAGATCCCGGCCGTAGGCTGTATTATGACCATGGCCGGCACTGGAAGTGAGATGAATGCTACGGCTGTCATCACCAACAAGGCCCTGGGCGTCAAGCATTCAGCAAAATTCGGAGCGCGCCTCAATCCGCGCTTTTCCATCTTCAACCCCGAGTACACCATGACTCTGCCGCACAAGCAGATGGTGGCCGGAATCTTTGATATCTTCTGTCATCTGTGCGAGCAGTACTTCTCTGGAGATGATGACAATACCAGCGACTACATGAACGAGGGGCTCATGCGCTCCCTTCTCCCGGCCGCGAAGTGTGCCCTGCACGATCCCATGGACTACGAAGCCAGGAGCAATATCGCCTGGACAGCCACCATGGCCCTCAACGGTCTTCTGCGTCTGGGCAAGAAGGGTGACGGGATGGTGCACAAGATAGGGCACGCCGTGAGCACATTCACTGATGCCACACACGGCATGTCACTGTCAGCCGTAGCCATGCCTTACTATAAATTCATGGTTCCTTTCGGTTTACATAAATTTGCGCGCTTCGCCGTCAACATCTGGAATGTTGACCCGGCCGGCCTCCACGCGACAGAGGTGGCATTGCGCGGGCTGTCCTCCATGGAAGACTGGATGCGGAATCTGGGGCTGGTCATGAACCTGCGCGATCTCGGGGTGGTGCCGGATATGCTCGACAGCATCGCATCACGCGTCATCATCATAGATGGAGGCTGGAAAAAACTCAATCATACGGAGCTTTGCGGCATTCTTGAAAGTGCGCTGGACTACTGAGGAAATCCGCGGCGTACTGTGCCTGCAGCAAATGTATACGGACAGTGAAAAACACAGCATTTTCAGCGGACACCTGGCGGTGTGCACCCGCACCTGGCTATGGCCCTGATACCCGACGCGCCGTAAAGCCTCGCCCTTCAGGGCGGGGATATAAGGCGCACCCTAACCTGTATTTCCCGGGTTTAGCTTTCTAACTATGTACGCCAGTAAGAGGACT
>CAZJPT010000316.1:0-1813 GCA_964547835.1 uncultured Desulfovibrio sp. | reverse complement strand
GAACCGTCGTCCCAAGGTCCGTGGCGTTGCCATGAACCCTATTGACCATCCTCTGGGCGGTGGTGAGGGCAGAAGCTCCGGCGGTCGTCATCCCGTGTCGCCGTGGGGCATGCCTGCCAAGGGTTATAAGACACGCGACCGCAACAAGCCCTCTGGCCGTCTTATAGTGAAGGCTCGCGGCAAGAAGTAGGAGAGCGACATGCCTAGATCTCTTAAAAAAGGTCCTTTTGTGGACGAAAGCCTCATGGCGAAGGTCGTGGCCGCTCAGGCGAACAACGATCGCCGCGTTGTCAAGACCTGGTCCCGCCGTTCCATGATTCTGCCCGAAATGGTAGGTATGACCTTTGCCGTTCACAACGGCAGAAAGTTCGTGCCCGTCTTTGTGACAGAGAACATGGTCGGTCACAAACTTGGTGAATTTTCCCCGACCCGTACCTTCCATGGCCACTCTGCCGACAAGAAGGCCTCGTCGCGCTAACGACAGGAGAGCAATCAATGGAAACAAAGGCAAAAGCAATTGCAAGGTTCCAGCGCGTCTCTCCGCGTAAAACGCGCCTGGTGGCCCGCAACGTGGTTGGCCTGGATGTGGAGGACGCACTCAATGTCCTTCGTTTCACTCCCAACAAGCCAGCCGCTGTATTGTACGAGGTTATCAAGTCTGCCGTGGCAAATGCGGAACAGATATCCCTGGATGTGGACAGCATGTTTGTCAGTGAGGTCCTTGTAAACGAAGGGCCGACCTGGAAGCGCTTCATGCCCCGCGCTCAGGGGCGGGCTACCCGTGTGCGCAAGCGCACCAGTCACATCACTGTGATTCTTGACGAGGAGTTTGTGTAATGGGTCAGAAAGTTCATCCCTATGGTATCCGTGTGGGTTATAACAAAAACTGGCTCAGCCGTTGGTTTTCCACCAAGGAGTACCCTGCTTTCGTGCTGGAGGACAGCAAGATCCGCCAGTTCGTGAAGCAGCACTTCACCGCGGATGCCGGGATTTCCCGCATTGAAATTGAAAGGGCAGGCGGCAAGGTGCGCCTGATTATCTCCGCCTCCCGTCCTGGTGTGGTCATTGGGCGCAAGGGCGTAGAAATAGAAAAGCTGCGTTCCGAGCTGCTTAAGAAATTCAAGCGCGAGTTTTCCATCGAGGTCAACGAAATCCGTCGTCCCGAGGTGGAGGCCCAGCTGGTCGCTGAGAGCATAGCCCAGCAGCTTGAGCGCCGCGTGGCTTTCCGCCGCGCCATGAAGACAACCGTGGCCCGCGCCCGCAAATTTGGCGGCGAGGGCATCAAGGTTTCCTGCGCTGGCCGCCTGGCCGGTGCTGAAATCGCCCGCAGTGAATGGTACCGCGACGGCCGCGTGCCGCTGCAGACACTGCGCGCCGATATAGACTACGGTTTTGCCGAAGCCAAGACCACCTACGGTATCATTGGTATCAAGGTCTGGATATACAAGGGCGAAATCCTCGACAGAGAGGGGGAACAGCATGTTAGCGCCTAAGAAGGTCAAATACCGCAAATGGCAGAAAGGCCGCCTGCGCGGACTGGCGTACCGTGGCTCCTCCCTTGCCTTCGGCGACATCGGCCTCAAGACGACCGAGCACGGGCAGCTTTCCAGCCAGCAGATTGAGGCTGCACGTATTGCCATGATGCGCCACATCCGCCGTGGTGGTAAGGTGTGGATCCGTATCTTCCCGGATCGTCCCATTACGGCGAAGCCTCTGGAAACCCGTCAGGGTTCGGGCAAGGGTGCTCCGGTAGGCTGGTGCGCCCCTGTGAAGCCCGGCCGCATTCTCTACGAAGTGAAGGGCGTCCCGCTGG
>CAZJPT010000315.1:0-1813 GCA_964547835.1 uncultured Desulfovibrio sp. | reverse complement strand
CATCTTAACACAGTGCTTTTATGTACAGTCTTGTGCGTTTTGAGACGTCCTCTTAGAACAGTGTGCCTGGAACCTAAGCAGACAGATGCTTGTCCTTTGACGCATCCCACGCCTTAAAAGCTGGGGATTCTTGAGCTGGAGCAGGTTGATATCCATCGCTTGAGCGGAAACGTTGCATTTGACAAATCCGGTGACACAGGCCTTTTGGGGGGCACTGCCGGAGCCACCCTGGCAGATGCCTAAAATCCGGCCCGCCTCAGGTCGTTCTGCCTTCTGGCATTCAAAGCGCGCCTCTCTGCCTGCAGAGCCGCAAATTCAGAGGCAATTTTCTTTAGCCTGTCGGGATCGGCGCTGGACTTGTTCTGGAAGGCACGAAGCTCGATTTTTTTGAGAAAAAGGCGGTCAGTCAGCTCGTCGAGCTCCTGGGCGTATCTGATGATAATGGCATCGAAGGTGGCGCGTTCCTCATCCGAGAATGCGCTCCGTGCGCTGAGGACGTCCGGGCCATTGGATGTATGGGGAGCTGTCCTTCCGACCCTTTGGAACTCAAGGCGCGTTCTGGCGTCAAGGGCCCGTTTTTTCTGGCGCTGATCAACCCATTCCCGTGCCTTGGCAAGGGCTCCGGCAACGTCTCCGTGCCGTGTCAGGATGTCGATCTCGATGCTGATCCGGTACTCATTGTTTCTGATGGCCGCAAGTTCCGTATGGTAACGACGTGCCAGGGCTTCAAGCGGCTCTTCTTCAATGCTCTTGTTCTGCAAAGGAACAGCAGGCGTTTCCTTGCGGAATGCCGCGTCGTCGACAGCTATTGCTGTTGGTCCGTTTACGGCAAGGGACGCAGCAAGCAGGGGAAGAAGCAGTAGTGTAGTCTTGCGCACAAACATGATCCTCGATTCGAGAAGTGCTGGCCGCGCATTCCTTGCGGCTACTCATGCCTGTACGCCCACAGGCACTGTTGAGGGCAGGAAAAATCAGCGACGCGGAGGTGGCGGAGACTGACGTCCTGGGGTTGGCGAAGGACCTCCTCTCATTTCACATTGTGGCGGCGGTCCACCCCGCATATCACCCTTTTTCGGGGTGACGCTTTTTTTCTGACGTTACCAGACGGTGGAGGAGCCGGGCTGCGCCCATATGCGACAAGCTGGACATTATCCACTGGCAGGGCCTGTGCCGTTCCAGGTATGCCAATCGTCATGAGACTGACGCCAGGAAGGCCTGCGACCACTGCAAATGCAGTTTTACTGATGATCATAGCCTTGTTCCTTTTAAACAACGCGGGGGCGATGTCCTCTGACAAGGTTAATGCAGAAATTATGCCAGGTGTAGCGACCCCGGCCTGCCATGCTGTGTCGGGATGCGCATGCCTGAATCAAGGCTCGGGCGCCATTTTAATCCGGGGCGTGTTTTTTTTCCAGTCATTTCGGCAATAGCCCTCTCATCCTGTTCAATGGCGGATTTAGCAGCAATTCAAGACCTGTTGCCCTGCGAAATAATGATGATGCAAACCACCCTTGAGGCAGGCAAAAAAAGACGGACACGCACAACAGCTTAGGCCGGGTGTGCCGGCTGTAAAAAAAAATGTCTCAATGTCGCCTTGGGCTGGACGCGCTGTCTTTTTTTCAGACAGGGTGCCCGTGTTCACCCGTTCCAGAAACGCTGGCTGAAGAAAATGGCATGACAGACAGTTTTCCCCGGGGCAGGTTGCTGCCTGCGTCTTTTTTATGATGTCATGGGTTTATGTTCATGGCAAACAGATGAAAGGGTCTTGCAAATGCTGTGTGGTAAGCAAGATTCATGCCATATCTGTAGAACT
>CAZJPT010000314.1:0-1842 GCA_964547835.1 uncultured Desulfovibrio sp. | reverse complement strand
CCAAGCCGAAGATTCACTCAGGCTACAGCTGGATATTGGTCAGGTGTTGGCTTTCAGTGATTGCAGCGGATTGGGAAGTCTTTAATTAAATAACTTTTCCTGGAGAGCTCAGATGTTCGGCATAGGCAGCACTGAATTTCTTGTTATCCTCCTTGTCGCCCTTCTCGTTCTTGGTCCCAAGAGCCTTGCCAAAGTCACAAAGACCGTCGGTAAGTATGTCGGCGAATTCAGAAAGGTTTCCACGGAATTCCAGCGTACTCTCAACGCCGAGGTGGCCGAGGAGGAACGTCAGGAGAACAAGGAGGCCATTCGTAAAAAGGTCGAGGCAGCCAGAGCCAGGCGTGCCAGCAATATTGAGGAAAAGAAGACCGCCGGGCAGAGCGACGATTCCGGCGATGGTGGTACTCCTGGAGCGGGAGGCAAGGCATGAGCAACGGGCAGAACGACGCCGCGGAAAAGGACACTCCTCATATTCCCACTCCTCCTGCCGGCAGCTCTCTTGAGACAGCCCTGAAACGGACGGCAGACGAGGCCGCGTCAGCCGAACCTAAGAACGGTGATGTCCCCCTGCAGGCTGAAGACAAGGAAAATGCCGATACCCCACCTGATCGTGCCTCCGGCGATAATGGAAACAATCAGCTTCCAGCCGAAACATCTTCCGCCAAGGCCGAACCTGGACTTCCTGCACAGCAGGAACCTGCCACACCACCCGCGGCATACGAGAAGGAAGAGGAAGAGGAGGACGGACAGGGCGGGCGCATGTCTCTCATGGACCATTTGCGCGAGCTGAGAAGACGCCTGTTTTACTGCATAGGCGCAGCCTTCGCAGGCTTCCTGCTATGCTGGACCGTTGTTGAACCTATTTTTAACCTCCTCATCGATCCGCTGCTTGCCGTCCTTCCCAGCGGTAGCAACGCCATGTACACAACGCTGCCTGAAGCGTTCTTCACGCGCATGTATATCGCGTTCATCGCAGGACTTTTTGTCGCAAGCCCCTTTATCTTCTATCAAATCTGGGCCTTTATCTCGCCTGGACTCTATGAGGAGGAGAAGCGCTTCATTATTCCCGTGGCCGTTGTCTCTGCCTTTTTCTTTATCATTGGCGGCCTGTTCTGTTATTTCATTGTTTTCCACTACGCCTTCAACTTCTTTATGAGCTTCACCACTCAGGATATTGTCGCCATGCCCAAAATCAGCGACTACCTGGATTTCGTGCTCAAGCTCATCCTGGCTTTCGGCTTCATCTTCGAGATGCCCATTTTTTCGTTCTTCCTCTCGCGTATGGGTGTGGTGACAGCCGACAAAATGCGCGCTTTCAGGCGTTATGCCATCCTGCTGACCTTTATTGTTGCCGCCATCCTCACACCTCCGGACGTGGTCTCACAGTTGCTCATGGCTTTTCCCATGCTGCTGCTTTATGAAGTCAGCATCCTGATAGCCGCTTGCTTCGGCAAAAAAACTCATCGCGCTGACGATGGGAGTGAGGACAACGACGCGTAGTGTGGGAGCCTGCGTCAGGATGCCAGATGCGGGCCATATTGGAGCACACCATGGAAGAACTCGCACAAAGAACAGCTTCTGCCCGGAGAAGCAGCAGGGAAACAACCATCGACGTCACGCTGAACCTTGACGGCACAGGACTGGTCAACGTCACGACGGGTTTTGGCATGCTTGATCATATGCTGACCCTGACCTTTTTCTGGGCAGGCATGGATCTTACCCTGACCTGCAAAGGCGATCTGCAGGTGGACGCCCACCACACAGTTGAGGACACAGCGCTGGTGCTTGGCACGTGCCTGCGTGAGGCTCTGGGCGATCGCGCTGGCATCTCTCGTGTGTGTT
>CAZJPT010000313.1:0-1847 GCA_964547835.1 uncultured Desulfovibrio sp. | reverse complement strand
CCAGCACCTATGCCGATGAATGAAATTGTTGAAATCACTCTGCCCAATGTCGGTGTGTGAGAGAATTGCAGAATTTTGTCTCTGATCCGGCATTGCCCGGCAGGGGCTTATACAGTATATAATTCGTTCCGTCACGATCGTTTTCGGCTCTCTGGCGACTTTCTGGAACCAGATTATTTGGAGCCATGACCTTTCAGGAGCGCATCCTTGCACAACGGCATTCTTTTTGACCACGCGCGTGAAGCGCGTATAGGCCTCCCAGAGGCCGTTTTCTGTCAGGGCAAGCCTGCCAAAGCCCTACTCAGCCTGCTGGAAGAGTTCGCGAAAAATAAAGCTCACCCCATCCTCTTTACCCGGCTGAGTCCTGAGATCTTTGAAGGCCTGCCGGCCGAACTCAAAGACTGCTACAACTACCATCCGCTCTCGCGCACAGCCTACAGCACTACCCTGCCTGCCTACAAACATGGCCGCGTAGCCGTTGTTTCTGCCGGTACGGCTGACGGCTTCGTCACTTGGGAAGCAGCAAGAACCCTAGAATACCTGGGTATCCAGCATAGTGTCTACGAAGACTGCGGCGTGGCTGGTCTGTGGCGTCTGGTGGAACGCGTTGGGGATATCAACACCCACGACGCTGTCATTGTTGTAGCCGGCCTGGACGCAGCTCTAGCCAGCGTGGTAGGCGGGCTCACCAGCAAACCTCTGTTTGCAGTACCCACATCCGTAGGATACGGCATGGCCCGTGGCGGTGAAGCCGCCCTGAACAGCATGCTGGTCTCCTGCGCGCCGGGCGTCGGCGTCTTCAACATCGACAACGGCTATGGCGCCGCCTGCGCTGCGGCCAGAGTTCTGCACGCCGTGTACCATCAGCCGGTGCACACTCCTCGGACAGATTAAGGACAACAGGCAATGAGCGACGACAAGACACAGTCTGCGCACAACACTGAAACTGCGTGCTGCCACAGCGCAGAGCCAGATCAAAATCAGCATGTGCACGAGCATGTGCATGAACATGTGCACAGCCACGAACACGACCATGGTCATTCGCACGAACACACCCATAGCCGTAGTCATTCGCATGCGCACGAACATCACCATGCGCATCATCATGCCAGTGGCCACGCACGCGTGCTGACCATACGCTGCAGCAGCGGTCTGTCCGGCGACATCTTTCTTACCGGGCTGGCGCGGATGCTGGAACTGGACAATGACGCGCTCAACGCCCTGGCCGGTCGCATTATGCCAGAACTCGCCGGCTGCGTGCGCATCCGGCGCGCCGAGGTCAATGCAGTAGGCGGCTGGCGTGCGGACATTGATCTGCCCAGGCAGCATGAACACCGCACCCTGGCCGACGTGCTGCACCTGCTGGAGCATGCGGATATCACAGATAAAGCCAGGGCGGCAGCCTCTTTGGCCTTTACCATGCTGGCCGGCGTTGAAGCCGAGGTGCACGGCAAGCGTCCTGAGGAAGTGCACTTTCACGAAGTTGGCGCGCTGGACAGTATCCTGGACACAACACTTGGCTGTGTGCTCTTTGATCTTCTGAATCCGGACGTTTTCAGGGTAAGCCCCCTCCCCGTAGCCGACGGCCACGTAGTTTGCGCCCATGGGGTGCTGCCTGTACCTGCCCCGGCTGTCATGAAACTTCTGCATGGCATCCCGGTGACCCCTTTCTCAGGCCGCGGCGAGACAGTAACACCTACAGCTGTGTCCCTCCTGAAAAGCCTTGACGCCGAATTCGGACCCTGGCCGGCTATGACCGTGGAAAAACACGCGCTGGTCTACGGCTCCAGGGTATTTGAAAACGCGCCCAATGGTGCCATCTTCGCCCTTGGCACAGCACTCTGACG
>CAZJPT010000312.1:0-1856 GCA_964547835.1 uncultured Desulfovibrio sp. | reverse complement strand
CCATACCCACCAGCATCTCGAATTGCCTTCATTTCTGGTTCGGGTCCTTCATTTTGTATCTGTTCAGGGGATAGCAGGAACCCGCCTCAACTGGGCACGAGTTGAGATGGCCTGACACGCTTCAGTTGGGAATAGCGTAAGAGGTCCTGAAAGCTCATCGAACAACCAGCTTAGGAATTGTCAGAAAATAACTCACAAGCCAGTTGTCACTGTCTCATCTGTTTTTTACAGGATGTTCAATAAGTTGGTGTTGTACACAACTGGAAGCCAGGCAGTTATCTAATGTGTTGTTTCCTGACAATTCCTTATGATCGCCCCTTGCATCAAGTCGGCAAAGGACCACAAATTCAACCTGCAGGTCAGCAGGACCGGGTACATCCTTAATCAACCGGCGCAGACCGCATTTGTCTTCAGCTCCAGCAGGTGACACGCACCACCCCATGAACGGATAGGTGATGCGCCTGGTGCTACCTCCGCCAAGGACTTTCACCCATCAGAATGTGCGCCATGCCGGGCGCACTACAATGAAAGCCCGGGCCTTGGGACTGGCCCGGACTTTCCATGCCCGTGGAGCCTTCGTATTCTCCGGGTATTTTTCCTTGAGCCCCTACGTGCTGTTGCGCAAATATCTGGCCAGAGGTAGTGCTGCCTGATAAAAATGTTCTCTCGACATCCAGCGAGCGTCATAGGTAATCAGTGCGGAACCGGCTCTGGGATTCCAAGAGCAGGCAAGGCCGCTGGCAGCAAGTTTCTTTTTTAAGGGTTCCAGCTGCCCTTCCCTGCGCAGACGTTTGTGACGCACGCGCACCCGTCCATTCACAAAGGACGTAGTAGATTCTACCAGGAGCTGCATGGATGCCAGATCCTCCAGCTCGCGGCGCTCCTCTGAACTAAGACCGTTTCCCTGGATGTCGCGACTGCATGGCTTTGAAACCCTTATCAGGCTGTCTGCAGCCTTTTGCCAGCAGGCGTTGCGAAGACAAGCATTCTGGGCAACGGGCTGCTTGCAGGTCTGGCAGTTCTGTCGACTTACGGCCTTCAGTACCTCCAAGTAGGACTCCGAGATGCTTTGGTTGACGGCTACCACTCTGGGGCTGCCCACCTGAATTTTTCCTCCGCGGCTGACATCACAGCCCGTCACCCTTTCCATGAGCCTGGCCGCAAGAGAGACGACAACTTTCTCTCCTGTAGATCCCGTCAGCAGGGATTGCACGAGACCGGTGCCCAGGAGATCCTTACATGAACAGAAAAAACCTGATTCACCGGACATGACCATCCTCTCTGCAGACACGGGAAGAAATGTTGCCAGGACACATTCCTGTCATCTCGAGTCCGCTCTGGCACTGTTCTGGATGAACGTTTCTCACTGTGGTCAACCCTGTGGTACTAAGGAATAGTCAAAACAAATCACCAAATATTGATTACCGTCCCTGCCATGTCTTATAATAACTTATTGCAATCATAGCTGAATAGTTGTGCTATATCTCTATGGGGAGTAGTCAATTCATGAGTTATTTCTTGATCATTCCTAATCACTGTCGGCACCAGAAAGTCTGGCTTGCGTCGGAATTCAAGCACAAGCACAAAGACAGGCAAAATGAAATGCGTATTCATATTTGACGGTTTTTCCGCTTCAGGTCAAGCCCTCACGACCAGGATAAAGACGCCCGAACCGTCTGTATTTTTTCGCTTTTTAAAACCTACACTGTTAATATTCTTACAATCTCAACAAAACAATGGTTTTCTTGTTACAACTCTCCCAACCCGGAGATCTCTCAACTTTTTGGTTCATCAAGTATTTCGGGCGCAGGTACCAGCAGGTCAAAGAGAGTAACGGCTGCCTCCCTCCCGATGAG
>CAZJPT010000311.1:0-1864 GCA_964547835.1 uncultured Desulfovibrio sp. | reverse complement strand
GCATGCACTCCTCGCATTCCCCGCCACGCACCGTGCAGCAGGTTTTCTTGAGAAAAACGCCAAGCGAGCCCCGCAACATGGAGCCCTTGTAGGCGGAAAAGCGTCCTTCAGTCAGAAGACGGCAGTGTAAGACAAGCGAGAGGTATTTCATGGATCATCCAGGTGTTTGAAGCGGGCCTTTTGCCAAGGCATCAACTAAGACAGCACAGAGGGCATGATTGCAGGTGCTTAAGGAAGAGCATCAAACCCTCATTCGCAGCCGGCCATGCCGGGTGTATTTTGTATCCAGCCGTCGTACGTCGTAAAGTGTCCTGCGGGAGCACAGACGAATGCCGTCTGCACTGAACGGAAAACGATGTGCTCGGTCCTGCCAATCTGCAGGTCGAACTTGTGGTCCTTTGCCGACCTGATGCAAGGGGCGGTCAGGAGCTTCCTGTTCGATGAGCCTCAGGACCTCTCACACTATTGCGAACTGAAGCGTCAGGCCATCGAAACTCACGCTCAATTGAGGCTGGCTCCTGCCACCCCAGAACGGATACCCCCTGTATTAATCCGACGTTACGAGGGAGCCCGCGAAATGAACACCAGGAAGGAAAACATGTTTGGGCAGTATGGGCGCATATGGGACGCTGACCAGCCGCAGAGATGCGCGTATGCTCAGCAGACGTCAAACGCTGCCGGCAGACCACGCAGGGTTTCGTCACGGACACATGTCTGCAACACTGGTCCCTGTTCAGCGCTCTTCAACTGAAAAACTTTCTTCTGCATCGCGTTGGATGACACCGATTTGCGGAAAATGCATGGCGCCTGAGAGGATCTTCTGGTCGGCGAGCATGCCGAGAATACGCAGACGCGAGGCAATGGCCTCCTCTACTGCCATGTCGTAGGAAGTGCACACCCGGGGAGAGGCGAGCTGGATGTCAGCAATGTGCAGAAGATCGCCTATGATGCAGAAACGCTCATCACCAGAGGAAATAACGTACACCACGTGTCCGGGAGTGTGACCATGGGCGTCAATCGCCATGATGCCGGGCAGAGGGCTTGAGTTGAACTCAAAGGTCCGAACCTGATAGGTGGCAAGACGCTCCTTCGCCAGGGCTACGACGTTTTCGCTGCGGTTCACCTGGCCGTTTGTCCATGCGTCGTATTCGGGCTTGCTGATGTACAGTGTCGCATTGGGAAAGGTCGGCTTCCCACCAAAGAAGAGGCCGGCAACGTGATCCACATCCAGATGGGTCATGAGAACATGAGAAATCTGTTCGGGGGCATAGCCGTGCGCACGCAGGGAGTCAACAAGTTTGCCGGCTGGATCCTTGTAGTCGCCGAAGCCCGTGTCCACGATTATTTTTTCTGAGCCTGTGTCCACGAGATAGCATTTGATAACGCCACGAAATTCTGTCCGGGAAAGCCCCTTTTGCACGTCAGCCGGCAATAGTGACGCGGTAAAGGTGGTGGGCTGATCCACAATGGAAAGGATGCTGATGTCACCTATCTGGATTTTCTGGACGTAGCCGGACTCAAAGACAGTGTCCTTATCAGCGGCCTGAGTTTGGACTGCAGTCAGGACAAGCGGCATGGCCAGAAGGATGAAAAGTCGAAGGAGAGCATGTGTCTTGCGCATAATACCTCCGTGGAGCTTCATGACATGTGGCAAACAACGCTGTGGAACGCGACGGGCTCCAGACGACCGCAGCCGCCTGGAATGCGGATGGACAAAGAAAAAAAACGGCGTGTATAGTGCGTATTGTGCGGGAAAACAAAGTCAACGGCAAGTTGTCCTTGAGGAAGATCGTGGCGCACACACACAGCGTTTGACCGAAATGTCCAATTATGGCTTATAATCAGATTCTTCTCACGGTCTCAT
>CAZJPT010000310.1:0-1882 GCA_964547835.1 uncultured Desulfovibrio sp. | reverse complement strand
ACAATTCGCTGAGGGAGCTGGCATTTACGTCCTCAGAACATGTGCAGGGCAGAATGATGTCACGAGTGTGATTCCGCAGGACGCTGATGGCGTCGATCTTGTAGATATTGAGGTTCTGTACCGCAAGCACAGGAATGTGCACGCTCTGCTTGAGCATGTTTACAGTGCCCCTGTAGGCGATGATAACCTCGGCACAGTCTTCCTCCACGGCATTGATAGCCGGGGCAATAGCGTCGTCAAGTGCGCAGTGATAACACTTAACGTTGCGATCTTCCTCTTGAGCGACTTGCTGCGCGTAGCGCAGCAGACGTTTGCTGGATCCGAAAAAGGCGATAAGCGGCTTCGTGTTCATCTGTATATGCCCCTCCATGGCTGCCGGGGAGAACTGCCGCTGTCCGCGTACACGAGCAAGCAGAACGTCGTGTTCGCGTGGACGAAAAGCGAAGCGGCGCGGAGGCCGGCGACACACGGGCAGGCCATGGGTGCCGTCATTTCTTTATGGATATCCTTGCTGCAGAAGGGTATCCGGAAAAATGGACATGACTACACGATCGAACGGGCACGTCGTCTCACAATGCCGTCAGGACCGGTTAACGAATATTGTATGCAACTATATCCTATAGACCAGTAAAGTCAATATAACTTTGTTTATTTTTTACGCGACAAGCAAAGCTGGCGAACATATGGAAAGAACGTATTTTCCAGCAGGATGTGTGGCCAGTCTCTCGCAAACCCGGGGCGCTTGACACATCGCGGCAACGCGTTCAGCACAGATGAGCTGGCTGAGACCTGGAACCGCATCTGCGAGATAAAACAAGCCCCAGGCGAAAGAGGCTCTCCTGCCCATTGTCGATGCGCCCCGATGGGCGACAGAGTACGGCACAATCCAGTGACAACTCCAGCCTTCCTCCTTCAGTTCCGCAGGTTGGCAACAGGAAGGCTCCAGAGCAGCATGGAGGCAAGGCTCAGAAAAGGAAGCCTGGCGGACAACGCGGGCATACAGCAAACACCCTGACACACTGCAACCCTGATTTCATTGTTCCTGTACGTCCGCAGAATCTGCCCCCGGGGGACTACACGTTCCGCACTGTCCGCTCCTGTCAGGTGGTCCGTATCAAGTTCATAAGGGAAGATACTCCATACGATTACCAGATGGCCGTGGATCGTACGATCGGAAAGATCTGTGAGGCTTCTCCTGTCGATCCACGCTATTCAAGGAAGGTCCAGTACGACAATTTTGTCAAGGCATTGCTGCCCTGCAGGAGCGTCATCCAGGGCATCCTGTGCAGACGATCCATCGGCATCCTTGAAGCACTGTCTGACATCAAATTGCGTGAGAGGACCCTGGACAATGTCATCAAGAATGCAGCTGCAAAGCGCTCTGAGCTGAAGGCAGTCGAGATCATCCAGGCAAACCTGCCGGCTCAGTCGGTACTTCACGTGGACGAGACCTGCGTCACTCACAACAAGCAGCAGACATATGCCCATGTCATGACCGGCGGGGCTGGTGCCTTCTGCACTTCAGCACGCACCGGGGCAGGGAGCTCACAACGAGATGGGACTTCTCCCTCTGTATGGCGCTGTTCTGGTCCATGACTGCCGGGCGTCCTGTTTCAGCTATGACTGTGGACAAGCCCTCTGCTACTACATGTCGGGCGTGAGCTGCGCAAGGTCCAGGAGGCCTCCCCGTTCACCTGGGCAAAGCTCTTCATCGATTATTTCAAGCGCTACCACAAGCTGGTCGAGAAGATCTGCGGCTGCCTCAGCGCTGAAAAGTGCGAGATGGCCGATGGACACTTCAAGAGTTTTTGCCCCAGAGCGGAAAAAGAAATGTCCAGGGGGCGCTCTCCGGCGGCCCGGGCCGAGCTGAAAAAGATGTATC
>CAZJPT010000309.1:0-1894 GCA_964547835.1 uncultured Desulfovibrio sp. | reverse complement strand
CAGAGCCTCCCTTGACAATTGCGCTGGCGATGAAGTCGCCTGGCTGCGAACACTTGCATAAAAGACCTATAATTTCAAGCCATCATTTTTCGGTTCAACTCTGAAACCTTGACGACGGCACTTTGGACACCATGGATCTCTGCGCATGCTCGTGCTTGCGGAAACAGTTCGTGACCCTTTCGTGGATCTTGAGCATGCGCCCGTATCTTTCCGCGTTGTTGTCAGAGAAGGGGACCGCGGGGAGCTCCATCCAGAGAAGCACCTAGTCCATGTGTCTGGTGAGGCGTGAGGTATGCAAGCTTGTGGATGGCGGCGGTCTGCCCCCTCACGTTCGAGGTCAGCACAAGGGAACGTGGACGTATCGGTCCAGGGTCCGGGGTCATAAAACTACACGCAAGCGAGCCGGCCTGCTCCAGGGTTCTGGCAGGGTCCAACAGGGAACGGGACAAGGCCCGGGAGGAGACAATGACGCGAAACTGCAGGAGCTCAAATTGGCCAGAAACCAGGGTTCCGTATTGAACCACGCGCTTTCGTTCTCTGGACAACCTGACCTTTCTCAGGGCAGACTTCTTTACGTCTGGCTCGGGATAATCAGGTATGAAGTGGCTCTCACCTGTCTTTTCGGCGCCCCGGTCACGGACTATCCGGCATTGTGTGCCCACGCAGGACGCCTTGTTCTCTGCCTTGCAGACTCAGGGCCTGGAGCGGGACGCTCTGGTGCCCGGACGGCTGCCGCCCTGCGGCATGCCGGTGTCTTCCTTGCGCGGCGCGACGTGGCACTGGAATTCGGACAGCCCTTCAGAGACAGAGCGAAGCCATGGCATTTCTTAAGAATTATGCCCTCCCTCCCTGGCATCCAGAAACAGACACGTCCGCAGAGGCCATCCCTGAGCACACACTTGAGGTGCATCGCAACACACGGCTCATGCGTCTTGACGATGGCACCATGCCTGCCGCACGTAAAGCGCCTTAAGCCTCCTTGCGCTGCGCAGCCAAGGGGACGAGGATACTCAAGCGCGGTAGAAAACATCTTGACATCTTCTTGCAAGCTGCTGCTCGCCCTACTCCCAGGCCCAACATCCGCAGCGACAATGCCTGCACGAGGCCAGGTCGCCAGGAGCCCCATATGCTGAACGCACAATTCCCTTTTGCCGGCAGCCTGCGCGAGGCCATGGCCATGATCGCCGACCTCCCGATCCGCATGCCGGATATCCACACCTTTCCCCTGGGGCGCGTAGTCTGCCGCATCCTGGCCCAGGACTATCGAGCCCCCTTTTCTGTTCCCGGTTTCAGGCGTTCGCGCCTGGACGGCTACGCTGTCCGATCCGCGGATCTGAGCGACGCGGCCTCCGCATCGCCCGTCCGTCTCAGCATCACAGGCAGCGTACCTGCCGGCACCTGGCCCGTGCCCGACATCACACCCGGCACATGCTGCCGCATCATGGCCGGCGCCGCCCTGCCAGACGCAGCTGACGCAGTGCTGGGCTTCGCGAAGGCCAGCCCTGCGGACAACGGGACGGTAACCTTCTCAAGCCCTGTCAGTCCCGGAGCTGCTGTGGACGAACCGGAAATTGACGCCAAAAAGGGCGAGGTGCTCCTGAAGCGCGGCACCAGACTCATGCCCGCGCACATAGGACGTCTGGCCGGTACCGGCGTTACCAACCTGCCCGTATTCTCGCGCCCCAGAGTGGCCGTACTTTCTACGGGCAGCGAGCTGCTCCTGGCCGGCATGCCCCCGAGCCCTGGCAAGATCTACAATTCCAATCAGGCTGTCATCTGCGGTATGCTTATGCGACAGAATGTCATCCCCCTGCCCTGCGGCATAGCCATGGATGACATTGACGCTATTGCAGGCACCATAACTCTGGCTGTGCAGGACAGCACCATGCTCATT
>CAZJPT010000308.1:0-1895 GCA_964547835.1 uncultured Desulfovibrio sp. | reverse complement strand
CAAGACGCGCAACATGCGGGGATTCAGGGCTTGTTACATTCCAGGCAGGGACTGTCACAGCATGCCCATCGAGCACAAGGTGGAAGAGGAGTTAAAAAAAAAGAAAAAGGACCTGCCCGCCCATGTGGTGCGCCGTATCTGCCGCGATTACGCCAACAAATGGATCGACGTGCAGCGCAAGGAATTTCAGCGTCTGGGCGTGTTTGGCGACTGGGAGAATCCCTACCTGAGCATGCTGCCCGCTTTTGAGGCAGCGACCAGCATGGAACTGGCCAGATTTGTCGAGCGCAACAGCGTTGTGCGCGCCAAGAAACCCATCTACTGGTGCGGCCATTGCCACACTGCCCTGGCTGAGGCTGAGGTGGAATACAAGGACGTTACCTCGCCATCCATCTATGTGCGCTTTCCTCTGAGGGACGCCGGACTCGGCAAGGTTTTCAGCAAAGCTGATCCGGCCCGCTGCTTTGTGGTCATCTGGACCACAACTCCCTGGACCATTCCGGACAACATGGGTGTCTGTGTCAATCCTGACTTCGTCTACGTCCTGGTGGAGCACGAAGGTGATCAGTACATCCTGGCCCGCAATCTGCTGGCCTCCTGCACCACCGCCTGGGGCTGGGAGAACTGTGAGGTTCTTGGCGAGACAGAAGGCCGTCGTCTGGAGGGCCTCAAGGCCACGCATCCCCTCTTTGACAGGGACTCGCTCGTGATCCTTGGAGATCACGTCACTCTGGACGCCGGCACGGGCTGCGTCCACACTGCTCCGGGCCATGGCCCCGAGGACTACGAGGTAGGCCTCAAGTACGGTCTCGAGATCTACTCGCCTCTGGACGATGCAGCGCGTTTTCTGCCAAGCATGCCATATTTTGCGGGGCTCAACGTCTTTGAAGCCAACCCTGTTGTTGTCGAAAGGCTGCGTGACGCCGGTGCACTGCTCCATATCTCCAAAATTACCCTCTCCTACCCGCACTGCTGGCGCTGTAAAAACGCACTCATCTACCGTGCCACCACGCAGTGGTTTATCAGCATGGCCGCCAACGACCTGAGACAGAAGGCCCTAGATGCCATCAACGAGAAGGTCAACTGGATCCCAGCCTGGGGTCGCGAGCGCATCTACAATATGATTGCCACAAGACCCGACTGGTGCATCTCCCGCCAGCGTCAGTGGGGCGTGCCTATTTTGGCCCTGCTTTGCGAGGACTGTGGCGAGGCCTGGAACGACGCCGCGTGGATGAAGGAAATCAGCGCCCGCTTTGCTGCGCATCATACCGGCTGCGACTACTGGTTTGAGGCACCTCTGGAGGAAATTGTTCCCGAAGGGCTTGTCTGCCCGCACTGCGGCGGCAGCCATTGGAAAAAGGAAACCGATATTCTGGATGTGTGGTTTGATTCCGGCACCACCTGGTCCGCCGTACTCAAACAAAGACCAGAACTCTCCTTCCCGGCTGACCTCTATCTGGAAGGCTCGGATCAGCACCGCGGATGGTTCCACAGTTCTCTGCTGGTCAGTATCGGCAACGAAGGCGTGCCACCCTATCGCAATGTGCTTACTCACGGCTACGTTGTGGACGGCAAGGGCTTCAAGATGTCCAAGTCCGTAGGCAATGTTATTGCCCCGCAGGAAATCATTGCCAAATACGGTGCCGACCTGGTGCGTCTGTGGGCTTCCAGTGTGGAATACCGCGACGATGTGCGCCTGTCTGACGACATCATCGCCCGTCTTGTGGACGCCTACCGCCGCATCCGCAACACCTGCCGCTATATTCTTGGCTGCATAGACAAACTGACCCCGGCGGATCTGCTGCCCAACGAAGACCTGCTGCCCCTGGACAGGGCTTCGGTCTCCACAGCTGCGCAAATCTATCAGAGCGTGCAGGCGGCCTACGAGAGCTATG
>CAZJPT010000307.1:0-1901 GCA_964547835.1 uncultured Desulfovibrio sp. | reverse complement strand
ACACAAAGGTTTAATCAATAATATCAATGTCTTGCACAAAACTTTTGTCGGCCTTCCTCGGAGGCCATCAGCGCACGGCCGAGGAGGTGCTGGCTTGCACAAAACTTTTGTCGGCCTTTCCCGCAGCTATGAGCTGGAGACCCAGATGATGGACTACCTCACCTGGCAGGGCGGTGCAGGCATTGAGTTCGCAACTGACAGCGTGAGCCTCAGCGTGAACTACACCCTGCAGGCAGGCCAGAACAGCACGGGTCACGGCATCTTAGGAACTGCTGGAAAACAACATTATGTTTTATCACGGTAAACCTGGCTACTGAGGCCAGTTTGAGTAAGGAAAAAGCCTAATGTTACTTTACAGCAGTTCCTTAGGCATGTTCCGTTACGAGTTTTGAAACAGTTTCGTATTGAAGCTTAATGCTTTCTGCCATTGGCGAAGGAGCTTCAAGGCCATTGATGCGGTGACTGTCGCTGTATCATGGGGTGGTTTCGTGAGTCCGGATATGTCGCCTGATATATTGGATTTCATAATGAAACCACTCTAGTATCATGAAGTTCGATTTCTTGCACGATGGCAAATCTGTTTTCGGATCATCACTAAAAGGAGGGTACGCACGGGAAAGCAGATGTGTTATCGGAATGTGCAGCAAAATAGGATTTTATTGGGTGCATTTCGACCAAAGATAAAGAGGGCGCCGGCGGAAAGTATCCGTCGGCGCCCTTCATTATTTTGATGACGCTTTCAGAGAGTCAGGGGGCAGGTGTGCAAGATTGGCTTAGTACATGCCGCCCATGCCGCCCATACCGCCCGGCTGAGGAGCAGCCGAAGCCTGCTTGGGCTCGGGCTTCTCAGCAATGGCGCACTCGGTGGTCAACAGCAAGGAGGCCACGGAAGCGGCATTCTGCAGGGCCACGCGGGCAACCTTCTTGGGATCGATGACACCGGCCTTGAAGAGGTCTTCGTATTCGCCGGTAGCGGCGTTGAAGCCGAAGCCGTCCTTTCCGCTGCGCACCTTTTCGACCACCACGCTGCCTTCGAAGCCGGCATTGTGGGCGATCATGCGCATGGGCTCTTCAATGGCGCGGCGAATGATGTTCACGCCAGCGTTTTCGTCGTCGTCAGCGGGCTTAATGTTGGCCAGCACCTTGGACACACGGATGAAGGCGGTGCCGCCGCCGGGGACAATGCCTTCCTCGACAGCCGCACGAGTGGCATTAAGGGCATCCTCAACGCGATCCTTCTTTTCCTTCATTTCCACTTCTGTGGCGGCGCCCACGCGAATGACGGCTACGCCGCCAACCAGCTTGGCCAGACGCTCCTGCAGCTTCTCACGATCGTAATCAGAGGTGGAGTCCTCAATCTGGGCGCGGATCTGCTTTACGCGGGCCTTGATTTCGTCCTTGCTGCCGTTGCCGTCAACGATGGTGGTGTTTTCCTTTTCTACCTTGATACGCTTGGCCTGGCCAAGATCGTTCAGGGTGAGGTTCTCAAGCTTGGTGCCAGTGTCGTCAGAGGCCACGGTGCCGCCGCAGAGGATAGCGATATCCTGCAGCATGGCCTTGCGGCGATCGCCAAAGCCGGGGGCCTTGACGGCCACGACCTGCAGAGCGCCACGCAATTTGTTCACGACCAGGGTGGCGAGGGCTTCACCCTCAACGTCCTCAGCGATGATGAGCAGCGGCTTGTTAACCTTGGCGACCTGCTCGAGAACGGGCAGCATATCCTTCATGCTGCTGATTTTCTTGTCGGTGCAGAGGATGAAGGGGTTCTCCATCTCGCACACCATTTTCTCGGGATCAGTGGCGAAGTAGGGGGACAGGTAACCGCGGTCAAAGCGCATGCCCTCGACCACGTCCATGGTGGTCTCGAGGCCCTTGGCCTCCTCAACAGTGATGACGCCTTC
>CAZJPT010000306.1:1658-1901 GCA_964547835.1 uncultured Desulfovibrio sp. | reverse complement strand
AGGACCTGAGCCGTTGCTGATTCTGGAAGAAACGGCGGGGACGCTGACCAGCCTACAGGCAAGCGCAGGCAGAGGTTGTCAGCGGCAATGGATGTCGTAGAGCATTTCCAGCCCCCGCAACAGCAAATCGTCGTGAACGAATTCCAGACAGGGAGTGGCACGCTTGATGGTGCCGGCAAAGCCGCCGGTACCTATCACCAGACAGGGAGGCGGCAGGCCTTCCCGCAGCCTGGTCACAAGACC
>CAZJPT010000306.1:0-1648 GCA_964547835.1 uncultured Desulfovibrio sp. | reverse complement strand
ATCCTGACAAGGCTCCGGGCCGGCAGCGTCGCAGTCCAGACTCACGCCCGGCAGCTTGGCTGTGGCATTGGCCAGAGCGTTCAGAACGGTCTGTGGTCCAGGAAAGATGAGCCCCCCAAGATAGGCGTTGTCGCTGACGCAGTCAAAGGTCACGGCCGTACCGAAATCAACAACAATGAGCGAAGTGGCGTCAGAGTGTAGCCTTCCAGCCGCCCAGGCAGCCAGAAGTCGGTCAGCGCCCACCTGATCGGCACGCTTGTAGCGGTTTTCCATGGGCACCGGCATATCCCGGGGCGTGAAGAACACAGGACAGCCCAGAAAGCGCCGCACAGCAGCGGCAAGCCGTGTGTCCACGGACGGAACAACGGAACAGACAAGACAGGCCTCAAAGACTGTGTCTGCTGCGCCAGCATGACGCAGCAGAGTCAGCAGCTCAAGTCCCAGACTGTCCGCCGTGCGACGGATGTCTGTTTCAAGGACATAGCTCTTCAGCGCGCCATGCGCTCCACACCAATCTTCATGGTGGTATTGCCCACGTCAACGAGAATGAGGGTATGTGCCATGACTCCACCCGCTTGCCGGATCCTCCGTTATTCAGGTTGTGCCGGGAGGTTTCAGGCTCCCGTGCATGTTGTAATTCTGCCAGAGTGAAGCCACTTTCGCAAGACCCATGCCCCGCGTGACCAGAGTTCACCGTCGTGAAGGCTCAAAGGCTGGCGGGCGACAAGAGACACGAAATCCTCCCACGCGACACAGCTGGCCCGCAGGCAGGACACCCAAACCAGCATCAGCTCCCCTGCCATGCACACTCGTCGGGCATGCCTCATTGAAGCCGGGACGAACTTATGCATGACAGTCAAGGGCAATCAGCCCGGCATGCAGAACAAAATCAGCATAGCGTTCGATGCCCCAGATAACGAGCATCTGGCAAAGACGCCGCCCGGCACGACAAGGAACACGGCCGTTATGCGACGAGGGGCTTTTGCGTGCTGCCAGGCTCGATTCACGAGCCGCAGACCACCTTGAAATGGCCTGACCTCATAAACGGCTCCATTGCGCAGGTGGCAGTCACACGCCTGAGGAGAGCCACCGGCAACAAGTCTGTAGAAGCGCGCCGCTTCATCTCTTCCCCTGGTTGTGAGCTGGAAAGGACACACCCGTGGCGCCTCCACATCATCAAAAAGGCACTGGTGCATCAGGAACAAGCTGCACGGGTTTCGACGTCACGGGGCACGGCCATGTGCATTGCAGGAACGACGGCTGCTTGTGTGGCGTCACGACGCTGAACAAGGTCATGTACAACTTCACTTCCGCCGCCCGGGGCCTGCGGGGCAAGGAGTGCTCCGAGAAAGTGTCAATACCAGGCCTGAAAGTCCCCGCCTTGCCGCCCCCTGCCTGGATTTTGAAACTGATTGCGAAGTTTTGTGTCGGCATGTGCGGGCAGATGGAAGGGCTGAGAACGCTAGGTCTGCCACTTGACCGGCTCAGTAAAAATTGCGGCAACCTCTCTTCAGCGGCCATGAAAATTTTTTTCTAATAAACACTTGACATTGCCCCCCCCCCCCCCTACAAAATATAAAATTTTTTCAAAATTTGCAACAAAAGCGCTCCCCCAAACATCATACTTAGTAAAGACTTCCCAATTCGC
>CAZJPT010000305.1:0-1911 GCA_964547835.1 uncultured Desulfovibrio sp. | reverse complement strand
CAAGAGGTGGCTTCGTGAGGCCGGATATGCCGTCTGATATATTAAATTTCACAGCAGTAATGGGCGTCCCTACCGCGACGAAACAGCCATCGTAAGCACAATAAGAGGAGATCTCAAAACTCTAGATACACCATCTTAACACATTGCTTTTATGTACAGCATTGTGCGATTTGAGATGTCCTCTAAGTTATCGCGTCTACTATAATAGATTAGTATTGAATGTCAAGACATAGAAACATATCAACTTTTGAAGCGGATCTGTTACTATTGCGTGACATGTCAGACATAATTACACAATGTCATAGAGGTTAGAATACATAAAGAGAAAACAGGAAACACAACAAAACGAAAGGGAAGGGGGCTCTCCAGAGCGGGCAAGAAGGAATGTCGTTCCAGGCAGTCCGTAAATGTCGTGACGAAATAAAATATTTCCAGATTACCACGGGTTGCTGGCACTGTACCCGTACTGTCTCGTTCTTCTTGCCGTTTTGATGTGTGCGGGACAGGACGTTACTTCCACCCGGCAAATTGACGGGTTCTGGAAAGCCTGTCGCGAGGATCCTGCCCCCTGTCTTCAAGGATTTCCCCGAGTGCGGCATCTCTCACGGTTCTGTCAGGAATTTTACGGAATTGCTACATTGCGCCGGGCAAATGCGACACAAAAGCTTCTCGGGCAGTTCAACGCCATGCTTCTGCTCGAGGCGGGGGGTTGGGAAGACATCAATAATGAATGTGAGCCCCGGGGAGAGGGCAGCCTTTCAAAGAAACGTGCCTGCAAAATCACGGTCGGCAGGGACAGGGCCGGTGCTGCCTCTTTAACTCTGCGACACGTCCTTCTCCGTCGTGCAGGCTTACGATCTTGTGGGCGAAAAGCTCAGCGAAATCCCCCCACGCGACACAGCTGAGCCGCAAGATCGACATCAAAAATGTCAGCATCACCGCCGATGCCATGCTCACTCAGGAATTGTCGGAAAATAACTCACTAGCAAGTTGTCGCCTTGCTATCGGTTTTGGCAGTAGTTTCAGTAGGCTACCGCCGTTCACAACTGAAATTAGGCAGTTTTCTGATGAGTTGTTTCCTGATGGTTCCTCAGGTCGAGCGGAGCGCTGTCCGCAAGGCTTTCGATGCCCAGAACAACGAGCATCTGCTGAAGACGCTCACCCGGCACGACAAGGGACACGGCCGTTATGAGACGAGGGCCTTGTGCGTGTTGCCCGGTTCGGTTCTTGAGCCGGAAACCGTCGAGAAATGGTCTGGCCTTGAGAATGGCTCATTGCGCAGGTGGCATCCACATGCCTGGAGGAAGCAGCCGCCAGGAAGTTTCTCGAAACGCACTGCTTCCTCTCTTCCTCAAGTTATGACCTGGACTGGATAACCCGTGACTCCTCTGCATCGTCAGAAAGGCTCTGGTGCATCGGGAACAAGCTGCACTGGGTCCTCGGCGTCGTACCTACTTAGTATGGACAAAAAGCAAAAAAGTACGTAATTTCAAAAAATTATCGACATGTATAGGAAAGATAGGCGTTAATGTACTTTGTATATAGCCCATGCAATTCGCGCCATGAATAACGTATATAGACTCTAGTACCAATGTAACTTGCGCGATATATATAAAGTGTGTCAAAACCCTATTCTTTCATAACATATTAGAATATTTTGCGATGAGCAAGCTGAGTAGATACCGGCGTGGCGTCACGACGCTGAACAAGGTGATGTACAACTTCACTTGCGCTGCTCAGGCCCTGCTGAGCAGGGAGTGCGTCGAGAAGGTGTCAATGCGGAGCCTGCTGCCTCACTTTGGCTCCGTCACTGAAATTTTGAACCTGACTGCGAAGATTTGTGTCGACATGAGCGGGAAGGCTCTTGCATATCCTGTGTGGTAAGCAAGATTCATGCCATAACTAAAACAT
>CAZJPT010000304.1:0-1934 GCA_964547835.1 uncultured Desulfovibrio sp. | reverse complement strand
GAGAAAATGGCTGTTTCATTGAGTTTCCAGCCCTGCTGAAAGGCAGTGATGTGCACAGCGAAGAGCTCATCCGTGATTTGCCAGCCAAAGCACAGGCGCTTAAGCCCTTTGAGCCGGGATGCGTACTGCGCCAGGGACATGGACATGAGCAGGTAGCGCAGATTGGTGACAAAGACGGCTATGCACGTAGCCAGGTATCCGGCGCCGGAAAACCACATGGCTATGGCGATAAACTGGCCTGAGCCAGAGAATACAAGCAGGGACATGGCTGTGACCAGGGCCACGGGCATTCCGGACTGGCTGGCCAGCACACCAAAGGCAAAACCTACCGGCGCATAGCCAAGGACAATGGGAAGAGCCCGGGTCACGCCCAGGCGTAGATTGTCGGTCCGGGAACCGGCGTCAGGAGAGGAGGGGCTAGGGGACATGAGTCTACCTGTTTTTCCGCGAAAGGCTTGTCTTGCGTCCTGTAGATCCGTACAAAACATCGGTCTGAAATCATGAAGGATGCCTCGCGGGGGGGAAGGTTCTGAAGACGCATTCAGGGCGCCGGAGATTTCTAACAGAATTAAGCAAAACGGCAAGAGAGGCACGCTATGTGGCCGCGACAATTATACTGCGTTATCGGACAGCCGCTTGGGCACAGCCTGAGTCCGCTGCTTCATAATACGGCCTTCAGGGAAACCGGACTCCCCGGAATCTACATGGCCTTTCCACAGACGGAAGCATCCCTGCCAGGTTTTTTCGCCGGGGTGCGTTCACTGCCCATTTCTGGCTGTAATGTCACGTTGCCGTTCAAGGTGCGCGTCATGGATTTCATGGACGAATTGACGCCGCGTGCGCGTCGTGTGGGCTCCATGAACACGGTATTCTGGCGTGATGGCAGACTGACTGGTGAAAATACTGATGTCACGGGATTTGCAGCCCCTCTGCAGGGACGAAGTTTCAGACACGCCCTGGTTCTTGGTGCCGGCGGTGTCTCACGTGCTGCCATCGTGGCTCTGGAGGAGCTTGGCATTGCGGTCAGCGTCAGCAACCGCACCGCGGAGAAGGCAGCCATCATGGCCCGGGAATTCGGCATAGACTGGGTGCCATGGGAAGAATGCGGGACCGTAGACTGCGATCTTGTCATCAATGCCACGAGTCTCGGCATGAAGGGGGCAAATGAGGGGAAGAGTCCTGTGGACGATGCCTTCTTTGCCGGACGCCGGGGGCTTGCCTATGATATTGTGTACACCCCGCGTCAGACACGTTTTCTGCGTCAGGCAAAGGCCGCCGGCTGGCAGACGCAGGACGGTCTGGCCATGTTTGTGGAGCAGGCCAGGGCAGCCTTTGAGCTGTGGACAGGTGTGCCCATGCCTGCGGCTTCGGCTTATGCCGGTGTCGCTGCCGCGCTGGCGGACTGAGGCTGTCCATACGAATGGCGCAACACTGGAGCAGCGGCGCAGATGCGCCGCCTCAAAGCATCACCTTTCGGGCTGACACATTGTGACAAGGGTCAGGACTTTTTCTTCCTGGATCCCGACATGGCACGCAAGGCGTCGCTTGCCTCCTTGCTGCCGTTTTTGGAGGCAAGGGTGTACCATTTTTTTGCCTCCTCCAGGTTCACGGACACGCCAGTCCCCTGTTCATACATGAGCCCAAGGCTGTACTGAGCCGAGCTGTCATTCAGCTCTGCGCCCTTGCGGTACCATTCTACGGCCTTACCATAATCCTGGGACACGCCCATGCCTTCTTCATACATGAAGCCCATGTTGTACATGGCTTCGGGATATCCCTGGTCCGCGGCCTTCTGGTACCACTGCAGTGCCTTGGCATAGTCCAGGGCATGCCCGCGGCCCTGGGAGTACATAAAGGCAAGGTTGTTCTGGGCCACAGGCAGATCCTGCTCTGCAGCTTTTTCCAGCCAGTGCACGGCCTTGGTGTCGTCCTGG
>CAZJPT010000303.1:0-1947 GCA_964547835.1 uncultured Desulfovibrio sp. | reverse complement strand
CTTCTCGGGGGACGCGAAACCAATGTCGTAGACCGCGAGGCCAGGGACGCCGTGCGAAGGACTGCACGTGCACTGGACGACGCCCGCTTTGAAAGGGAACGGAGCAATGGCGAGCTGGACAGGCACAAGAGTGCGCTGACTGCTGCTGGGGAGAGATTGCGTCAGGCTGAGGGGGTGCTGGCAGACGTCAGTACCAAAGCCGGGCGGCAGTGTCTTGAACAGGGATTTGCTGATCCTGCGGCTGCCAGGGCCGCTCGTATGCCAGAGGATGTGCGTGCCAGACTGGTCGCGTCATGTACCGCTGCAACCGAGCGACTGACCCGTGCCCGTGCCATTCTCGCCGGAGCCGAAGAAGAGGCTGCGGCCTTGAGCAACACACCAGGAGAAATGCTGCCGCAAGAGGAGCTGGAGCGGCTGCGCGCCGATGTCGATACGCAGCTGGCCGAAATGCAGCGCGAAGCCGGGGCCATCGAGCGCGAGCTGGAATACGACACTGGTGAGCGGCAGCGGCATGCCGAGCACATGCAGCTGTGTAATAAGCTTGCGAATGAATACGAAGGCTGGAACAAGCTCTGCCACATCATAGGCTCTAGCGACGGTAAAAAATTCCGTGTCTTCGCGCAGGCCATGACTTTTGCAAGACTGGTGGAGCAGGCCAACAGGGAGCTGTCTATCTTAAGTGATCGCTATCAATTGGTGCAGAACAGGGACGAGCCGCTGGAGCTCATGGTCATAGACAACTGCATGGGGCAGGACATGCGCACCATAAAAAATCTGTCTGGTGGCGAAACCTTCCAGGTCAGTCTGGCCCTGGCTCTTGGCCTGGCTTCCTTCAACAGCCGCAAGAACGCGTTACAAACCATGTTTCTGGATGAGGGCTTTGGCACATTGGACCCGGAAGCCCTGGACAAGGCCGTAGATACGCTGGCAAGTCTGCGCATCCGCAAGGATACAGCCCTCATCGGAATCATTTCTCACGTGGAGACCCTTGAGGAACGAATTGCTGTACAACTGCATCTGCATCGCGGCGGTGACGGCCTGAGTGTGCTGGAAGGGCCAGGTTGCTCAAGAAAGTGATACAGTGACAGGCCATGTTCATAACGGACGAAACGTGCTTAACCTGTCTGTGCAATTGTGGCCCGGAGAGGAAGGAGGTTCCATGGGATCAGCAAGGGGTCCTGGCATAATGCACTCAGGCTATGGCTATGGCTATGGCCATGCAGTGCTGCTCCGCTGCCTGCCGTGGTGTCCGGGCAGATAACGGAACCAGGCATGTTCATTCCATGGCTTCCCCGTGCTCTTTTGCAATCCGTATTCTTTGCAAGGATCTGGGCGGCGCCTTTCCTGATGCTGTCTCCTTTCCCGTGTTTAGCAGCCTGAAAGCGTGAATTTGACTCAAAACCGCCATGTGTGGCGGATTTGCGCCAAACTGACTTTTCAAAACTTATGACATTTTCTCCATCCAGGAAAATTGGGAGCTCAAGAGAGTGGAACAGATACGGAACGTTGGTTTTTGACCAATTTGAGCTCCTACAGCATCGCGTCATTGTCTCCTTCTGCTACCTCCTGTTGAGATAGCACCGACATTGGGCAGAGTGATTTGGATATTTTTCTAGCCATGAAGGTGTGAGTATGTTATTGTTCCTCAATTCATGAAGTTACAGAGATATTGCTTCGGGAGGCCATGGAGAAAAAATCTCACGACCTGCCTCCAGTCTCCAATCTTCCCAGCACCTATGCCGATGAATGAAATTGTTGAAATCACTCTGCCCAATGTCGGTAAACTTCTGCGTCCTTTTGTTTTTCATACTTCTCCCCTGGAGACAAAAGTTGTTTGCTTCACACATCCCCGCCGCACCCTTGGAGGAGGATAGAGTTATGCCCACTGCTATCGCATCACAGAGTGATTTTGCGAAAGAAAATTTCTCTATTGAGTTTGACGGGCCT
>CAZJPT010000302.1:0-1951 GCA_964547835.1 uncultured Desulfovibrio sp. | reverse complement strand
TTTACAAGAAGTCGTGCAGGATGGCAGTCAGACATGCGTAATGTGGACGCGAAAATGGCTGTGGGTCATGGTGTCGGGCCTTGTCGCCTTCTTCATGATTCACCCGCAGCGCAGCCGCGAGGCGTTCGAGAAGCTTGCCGGTCCCTGGCAGGGGTACTGATATCGGACGACTACGGCCTGTACCGCAAATGGGCGACGGAAAACCGGCAGAGCTGCCTCGCCCATCTGCTCCGCGCAGCCAAAAAACTCTCGGAGGCCCCCTGAACAGGACATTGCGAAATGGGACGCCCGGTTACTCAAGGAGCCTTGACGCCTCGCCCAAATTTCTGAAAAGGGCCCGACCAGGAGGGAGTGGCAGGCCTGGGTGATGCGGATGAAGCGTCTGTTTCACCAGCTAAAAGGATCGGGATGGAAGTCTCGGTTCTCTTGTGCGCCTTGACAGACATTTCCCCTCGCTCACCACCTTCCTTCGCGTAGCTGGTGTGGAGCCAGCGAATAACCGGGCCGAACGCTCGCTGCGCCCGGCTGTCGTACGCCGCAAAGTATCCTGCGGATGTACTTTCCCCTGCGGCCTGCGCTGGTCGGAAAGACTGTACTCAGTCCTGCTGACCTGCAAGCTGAACTCCTGGTCCTTTGTCGACCTGCTGCGAGAAGCGGGCAGGAGATTCCTGTTCAATGAGCCCCAGGACCTCTCACGCTATAAAAGTTGAGACGAAAGGCAGTAGAAGCAAGTGCCCAATTGGGGCTGGTTCCAGCCTCCCCCTGAACGGATGTGCCAGACACGGCTTAAAGCCTGACCGCTCCTGCAGGGCCGCTATCCCGAAATCCCGGGCATGCAGCGGCGGGACTGCGGCCGTCTTGACAAATTGAAATTCCATTTCTAAATCACATCATGGTCGTACAAATACGCCACCAGGGCTCTTGAAAAGGACCCGCCACCTTGGTATGGAATCCTCAATTCCCGCTTTGCGAGAGGATTTCCGGATATGCTTCAGCAATTGCAGCGTAAAGCCCCGTGCTTCAGCAACGGGGATACAGGCTGCTTAAGCACAGGCATCGCCTGCACAGAGCAGGCCCCCATGCATGCTTGTGGACATCGTATAAGATCTTCCAGGGCAAAACCCCGGGAAGCTGCAGTGAGAAAAGCAAAATCCCCTGCCTTTGCGTACGGGGAGTGTCAAAGGTGTGCCATGCCGCATTTCGCCGCAGAATGCTACGGGCAGGGAGCTGAGCCTGTATGTCGCCGCAGTTCGGCCTTCCTGGCCACAACGGTTTGCTTTCTTCTCATGACAATTCTGTGCGTGCTGCCTGCCGTCAACACAGACGGCAACGTGCGTGCTGCCTTGTGTGACGATGCCCATCCAGGCTGGGTGAGCATGCCTGCCGGTGCCCGCTCGGCCTATCTTGGCATACATGGCGGCACAGTCCCGGTGAGCCTTCTGGTGACCAATACTGGCAAGAGTCTCGTCAGCTTTGTGGGGCAAACCGGCAACGATTTTCTGGCCCTGCTGCGCAAGGCCGAGCTGCGCCTGCCGTCCTTTC
This sequence comes from uncultured Desulfovibrio sp., assembly GCA_964547835.1. GTDB lineage: Bacteria > Desulfobacterota > Desulfovibrionia > Desulfovibrionales > Desulfovibrionaceae > Desulfovibrio. Next base: position 409 of record CAZJPT010000302.1, on the reverse strand, counting down.
TCAACAACGCTACGGAGTCCAGGGAGGGCGAGTCCCTCATATCCTCACCCAAAGCGCTTGTAAGTGCAGGTAGCACGGATTACAGCCTGCCGGTCATCAAGCTTCCCGATGACAATCTCCTCAGTCTCTCATCCAGACCCGGCCTGCTGCAGCCCTTTGGCTTTTCGGACCGTCCCCTGGGCATAGAAGGGGATGTGACCATGCCCCGCAGCGACTCACTGCTGCCGCGCTACCACATTCTGGTGGAACCCAACTATCTCATGCCGCGCTGACGCAAGTCCCTGTCACAGCAGGCAGCTGTTTTGCGGGCTGAAAACTCTGTTTCGGACAATATTGCGATCTCTTCCGGGAGGTCGCTTTTTTTACCCGACGCGCCGTAAAGCCTCGCCCTTCAGGGCGGGGATATAAG
>CAZJPT010000301.1:0-1977 GCA_964547835.1 uncultured Desulfovibrio sp. | reverse complement strand
TCTGATACGGAAGTGAAACAGCTGCAGAGACATGAAACTCTTAAGTTATTTCTTATAGTAAACGCAAAAACTGATTGTACTTTAAGGAGAACTCTTCTGGAGCTGTTTCGTCTTGAAGCTTAATACTTTCTACCATTGGCTAGTGGGCATCAAGACCATTGATGCAGTGACTATCGCTGCATCAAGAGGTGGCTTCGTGAGGCCGGATATGCCGTCTGATATATTAAGAGGACGTCTCAAAACGCACAAGACTGCACATAAAAGCACTGTGTTAAGATGATGTATCCAGAGTTTTGAGATCTCCTCTAAATTTCACAGCAGTAATGGGCGTCCCTACCGCGACGAAACAGCCATCGTATAGCACAATAAGTTATCGCGTCTACTATAACAGTTCCTTAATCCAATCATTCCTTTAAGGAGAGACTCCATGTTGAAATCCTGCATTGCCGGGTGTGCGCTTGCTCTGCTGCTTGCTGCTCCGGCTCAGGCCCACTTTGGGATGGTCATTCCCTCGAATGACATGATCAGCGACAAAGCGGACGCCAAGATCACTATTGACTTCGCATTTGCGCACCCCATGGAAGCCGAGGGCATGAACCTTGTCAAACCCGAGGCCGCCACTGTAACAGTCGACGGGAAGAGCGAAAGTCTGCTGCCCAGCTTTAAAGCAGTGAAAATCATGGGACATGACGCCTTTCAGGTTGAGTACACTGTTCGTCGCCCGGGCATTATACAGATTGCCATGACACCCGTCCCCTACTGGGAACCTGCCGAAGACCTGTACATCATACACTACACCAAGGCCTATGTTGCTGCTTTCGGCGATGAGGAAGGCTGGGATCAGCCTGTTGGCATGAAGTCAGAGATTGTTCCCCTGACCCGTCCCTTTGGGAATTATGCCGGTAATACCTTCCAGGGCCTTGTTCTTCTGGATGGCAAACCCGTGCCTGGCTGCAGAGTGCAGATTGAATATTATAATGAGGATGGCAAATACGCCGCTCCCAATAAATATATGGTCAGTCAGAATGTCAAAACAGGTCCGGACGGCATTTTCACGTATTCTCCGCCCTTCGCCGGCTGGTGGGGCTTCAAGGCCATGCACACAGCAGATCAGAAAATCAAGCGTGACGGCGTGGAAAAAGACGTGATACTTGGCGGTGTGCTCTGGTCTCGCTTCCTGGATCCTGTTCGCAACTGACACTTCCCACGGCCTGAATGGGGGAATTCTCGCTTCTTCCACCACAGGCTCTCTGGCGTTCACTTCCGGAAGCGATGGGCTTTACGCCGCATTTGATAAAGCTTTGACGGGGCGGACTACAAAGTCCGCCCCGTCACGCACTTTCCAGAGCATGTGCGCAGCGACGCGCAACACATACCAGACCTGCTCCCTTCGCTCTTGCTCTTCTTTCCCACGTCCAGTCTGGCCTGAACACCAGAAGAAAAATAGAGACAAACGGCCCTTCCTTTGATAATACTTTTTGCACAAAAGATGCTACGCGCATAACGGAATCTCTGCCACAAGCGCCATCTCTTCTCCCGCTCATCATAGTCCTGCAAGGAGCTGTCTCATGCATATTTCTGAAGGGGTTCTTTCTCCTGAAGTACTTGCCATAGGCGCGGCCGGGGCCGCTGTCGCCGTAGGTCTGGGACTGCGCAAGCTCAAGGACGGCACACTCATGACCGCGGGACTCCTTGCTGCGGCCTTCTTCGTTGGATCACTGATCCACGTTCCCCTGGGCCCGGGCAACGTCCACCTCATGCTTGCCGGCGTCGTAGGCATGTTGCTTGGTTGGGCGGCATTTCCGACCATCTGCGTGGCACTTCTTTTGCAAACCTTGCTCTTTCAGTTTGGCGGCCTCACTGTGCTTGGTGTCAACACGGTCACCATGGCCCTGCCTGCCGTCTGCTGTCATTTCGTCTTCAGATCCTGGCTTGCCTCTGAAAAAAACAAGGCACGCGTGGCTGCCTTTCTGTGCG
>CAZJPT010000300.1:0-1977 GCA_964547835.1 uncultured Desulfovibrio sp. | reverse complement strand
GAGGAACTCATGTTGCAGGATTGCCTCGCTGCGTGAAACTTGGAAACAGGTGCTTTAGGAATTATCCGCAAATAACTTGGGAATTTTTTCAAATAGAGGTCGCATGATGAGCGTTCTGCAAGGTCCGCGTTTGGTAAATTATTTACGGACTGTGCCTTAGGGAATTCCAACCCCTGGATTACCCTCTGGATTCTTGAGGGCAGTCTTTCGTCCTCATCAAAGCTGCAAAAGAGGAAGGAATAGAGCCCAGCTTCCCTAACTACTTGCATTTTTTTGCCTTCTATCAAGGGTCTGCATAGCATGCAGACCCTTTTCATCGTCGTCCGGATTTCTCGCAGCAGACGAAGGGTCAAAGTCGGAACATACACCCTGGCCACAGGGCAAGGCGCCAGGGGCGAAGAGATGTGCCATGTTCGCGAATGGCTACTCGATGCTCCCCTGCTCTGCCTCCTCTTCTCTTGAAGCTGAAAACAAAGAAGCCGTTTGAAAATCCATGACTCCATTTCCTGGGGCCCCAACAATACCATCTACGAATCAACGTTTGAAACACCATAGTGCCTGGTTTCGTAACTGAATGACAGAATCCCGGATCTGATTTCCCTTGAGCCCGCGCCTGCGCGAGACAAAATGGCACTATCACAATAAAGTCACCTGTTTCGCCTGTCAGATACCAGCGAGGCAGCAATGCCAATAACAAGCACGCTGAGTACAATGACCAGGGAAGTCATGGGCGAAATATCGATGCCTGTGCCAAAGATATGATTGACGCCGGACAGCAGCAGTTTGAACGTGATGAAGAAGAGGAGTACGATAACGGCCTTGTCCAAGTATATAAGACGGCCGGACAGGGTCTCGAGCACGAAATACAGACTGCGCAGGCCCAGAATGGCAAAAATCATGGCTGAATAGATGATGAGAGGCTCGCGGCTGACGGCAATGATGGCGGGCACTGAATCGAAGGCGAACATAATGTCACTCACTTCGATGACAGCCAGACAGAGAAAAAGCGGGGTAGCCGCCCAGGGGAAGCGCCGGCCAAGGCCCTCAATGGGCACACTGTCACGCCTGGACTCCTCCAGGGCCGTGTCACGGTGCAGAAAGAAATTGTGTCCGTGCAGCCTTGGCCAGACAGGGAAGAAGCGACGCACCATCCTGAAGGCAATATGGTTGGAGTAGTCCTTGACCTCCTCGGCATCATCGCGTTTCTTCAGCATGACAACGGCTGTGTAGCCTACGATAACGGCAAAGATCAGTTCCATGTAGGGACCAAGGCTCATGAGTTTCGTGCCGATGAGCACGAATACAGCGCGAAAGACTATGGCGCCAAGGACTCCCCAGTAAAGAATGCGGTGACGGTACTGCCCTGGTATTGCGAACCAGGAGAAAATGGCCATCATGACAAAAAGATTGTCCACGGACAGCACTTTTTCCAACGCATAGCCGGTAAAAAAGAGACTGGCCATTTCCATACCATGATGGACGTACAGATACAGACCGAAGGCTATGGAAAGAAGCACCCAGAATGCAGACCACAGACAGGCGCTTTTGATGGTAATGCATTCCTCTCCTCTGTGGGCATAGAGATCAAAAAAAAGAGAAAGGATGATGGTGGCGGCGAAAATAACGACTGTTTCAGTGGGAAAACCCAGATGCTCCATGGCTTACGGCTCTCCAGGAAAAACGTGTATGAATGGCAGAACAGGATTCTCTCTTTGGGCAACATGCGCTTGACACTTGACACTTCCTGTACGTGAAAGGGCAGGATTCTCGTTTCTTCCATCACAGCCTCCCCGGGTTACTCCTCCGAAGGTCTTGCGCGATGTCCACGAGAGCAGATTCGGGCATTACCGGCCCTGCTTGTATATTTCTTGAAATCCCGTCTGCGCGAAAACGCCTTGTATCCTATTTCCAATGCGAAAATGTATGGGTCTTGCAAATGCTGTGTGGTAAGCAAGATTCATGCCATATCTGTAGAAC
>CAZJPT010000299.1:1266-1997 GCA_964547835.1 uncultured Desulfovibrio sp. | reverse complement strand
CTGAGTATATTTACAATAAATATAAAGATGTACGCACATGCGGCATCATCACTGAGGATCTCGTGGACGGTTACCGGGAAATAGCCGCTCCTCTGGGCGTTATTGCCTGCGTCGTGCCTACCACCAACCCCACCTCCACGGCCATCTTCAAATGCCTGATCTGCCTGAAGACTCGCAACGGTGCTGTTTTCTCACCGCATCCACGCGCAGCCGCCTCCACTGCCACAGCAGTCAAAATCATTCTTGACGCCGCCGTAGAAGCCGGAGCGCCTGAAAATATTCTCGCCTGCATTGACAAACCGAGTATGGACGCCTCCCGTCAGCTCATGGGCCATAAGGGCATAGCCCTTGTGCTGGCTACAGGCGGTCCAGGAATGGTGCGCTCCGCCTACAGCTCCGGCAAGCCTGCCATAGGCGTAGGTGCCGGAAACACGCCTGTCATTATCGACGATAAAGCTGATATACGTATGGCTGTCAACTCCATCCTGCTCAGCAAAACCTTTGACAATGGCATGATCTGCGCGTCCGAACAGGCTGTGATCGTTGTCGATGCAATAGCTGACACAGTGCGTGATGAATTTCTTCGCTATGGAGCCTGGTTTGCCAGTGCCGGGGAAATAGAGAAGCTTGCCGGCGTCATATTCAAAAATGGTTCCCTAAACGCTGCCATCGTCGGGCAGTCCGCTGTGAAAATTGCTGCCATGGCTGGTATTGAGGTACCGTCTGCAACA
>CAZJPT010000299.1:0-1256 GCA_964547835.1 uncultured Desulfovibrio sp. | reverse complement strand
CCAGCAGATCCCTTCGCCCACGAAAAACTCTCGCCAGTACTCGGCTACTACCGTGCCCCGAACTTTGAAACTGCCGTGGAAATGGCCCGCGAGCTCATCATGCTCGGCGGCGCAGGCCATACCTCGGCGCTGTACACGGACGAGACCTGCGTCGAGCGCGTCTCCCTCTTCCAGGACCGCATGCCTACTGGCCGCACACTCATCAATATGCCAGCCTCCCAGGGCGCCATCGGCGATGTCTATAATTTCCGTGTAGCTCCCTCACTGACACTTGGCTGCGGCAGCTGGGGCGGTAACTCCGTCAGCGAAAACATCGGGGTCAAGCACCTTATGAACATCAAGACCATTGCCTGCCGCAGGGAAAACATGCTCTGGTTCCGCGTACCGCACAAGATCTACTTCAAGCTGGGCTGCCTGCGTCCGGCGTTGTCCGAATACAAGGGCAAAAAGCGCTGTCTCATTGTTACCGACGCTTCCATGGTCAACCTGGGCTACGTGGCCAAGGTCACCAGCGTCCTTGAAAACATTGGCATGGACTTCCGCGTATTCAGCAACGTGAACCCGGATCCGGACATGGCCACGGCCCTCAAGGCCCTGGAGCTGTGCAATTCCTTCCAGCCGGATCTCATTGTTGCCCTGGGCGGCGGATCACCCATGGACGCAGCGAAAATCGTCTGGCTCATGTATGAAGTGCCTGACATGCATCTTGACGATATTGCCCTGCGCTTCATGGACATCAGAAAACGCATTGTCTCCTTCCCCGCGCTTGGCAGAAAGGCCGAAATGGTCAGCATCCCCACCACATCAGGATCCGGATCAGAGGTGACGCCTTTTGCGGTCATCACTGACGAGAAGACCGGCATCAAATACCCGGTGACTGACTACTCGCTCACCCCTGACATGGCCATCGTTGACCCCGAGTTCGTCATCGGTCTCCCCAGCGGCCTTGCTGCTGCGGGAGGACTTGATGCACTTACGCACGCCATCGAAGCCTATACCTCGGTCATGGCCAGCAATTATGCTGACGGTCAAGCCATGGAAGCCATCCGGCTGGTCTTTAAGTATCTGAAAAATTCCGTCAACAAAGAAGGTGACTGGAGAACCGCCAGAGAAAAGATGCATTATGCCGCAACCATCGCCGGCATGGCCTTTGCCAATGCTTTTCTGGGTGTCTGCCACTCCCTGGCACACACTCTGGGCTCCACCTTCCATCTGCCCCATGGACTGGCCAACGCCCTCCTGCTTTCCCACGTCAT
>CAZJPT010000298.1:0-2000 GCA_964547835.1 uncultured Desulfovibrio sp. | reverse complement strand
CAGAGGACAGAAACAGTCACGGCAGTGCATGTTGGGCTTTTTGCCGTATCCGTTCGGGGGAGCTTATATGCTCGCGCCTGTCAGTCGTTCTCCCACGTTTCGACGAAAACCTTTGACAACACGCCCTGGTCTCAGACACCGGGCAGGATACGGTGCACTCGCCTTACCGTGCCTGTATCGGAGGCATTTCTGCCACCATTTCAACTAGAGAAGTTTCATTATGAAATTTAATATATCAGGCGACATGTCCGGACTCACGGAACAACTCCATAATACAGCGACAGTCACAGCATCAATGGCATTGACGCTCCCTTGCCAATAGTAGAATTCATTAAGCTTCAAGACGAAACCGCTCTATACGCACAATCTGGCCGCAACAGCCACTGTCTGCAGGCCACAGCCGTAAACGCTGCCTGGACAGAAGGATGGACAGACTCCACGACAAAGCTGCGAATCGGCAGTGCATAAAGAAAAAAGCCCTCCGTCACCAGACGAAGGGCCCTGTTCCCATGCGGGCCCGGGAGGCTTCGGGGCTTGCGCACGGTCTTTGTCCACTCAGAGTTCTACGAGCTCATATTCTCTGGTGCCCATACCCAACTCTTCAGCATGGGTAATCTGGATGATGCCGCGAGTATGCGGCCAGCGTGCCGTAAAGATGTCACGTCCCTGCAAATCCAGATCAATCAGAATGGGTGCCTTCTGCACAAGATCAAAGCAGGCCTGATCCAGTGCCACCGGATCATGGGAGGCCAGAATACCTACATCAGGTATCATGGGCCTGTCAGACCAGGCGGCGCAGTCGCAGTCAGGCGTAACGTTCATGACGTAGTTGACGTAGACCACGTGCTCTTCACGGCCTTTGACAGCTCCGTAGGCATATTCGGCAAGACGCTCCATGAAGGCCGGAATATCAGTTGCCCAGTCTATCTCGATGGCCTTGGGCTCACAGACGGTCATGCACTCAAAACAGCCGATGCACTTCGTGTCGTCGCAGTGACTGTGCTTATCCTCGCCAATGCTCATGGCCTTTTCTGGACAGATATGCACGCAATGGCCGCAGCCGATGCATTTTTCCGCATTGACGGCGACAGTGGTGCCATGCTGGTCCGTCTTGCCGCGTCTGCCCGCGCAGCCCATGGCTAGGTTCTTGATGGCGCCGCCGAAACCTGCCATCTCATGTCCCTTGAAGTGCGAAACCACTACCATGGCGGGTGCCTTGACGATCTCGGTAGCTATGTGCACTTCTTTAAAGTGTTTGCCGTTAATGGGCACAGGCAGATCGTTCTCGCCAAAGAGCCCGTCGGCGATAATGACAGGGGCGTCAACCACGCCAGGCGCAAAGCCGTGGCGTATTGTCGTGTTGAGGTGCTTTACGGCATTGATACGGCTGCCGGAATACAGCGTGTTGGTATCCGTCAGGAAGGGCAGCGCACCGACAGCACGGATTTTTTCCACCACAGCCTGAATGAACTGCGGTTTAAGATGGGTGTCATTGCCCAGCTCGCCGAAATGCAGTTTTACAGCACAGGGCTGATCCTTGACGACAACGTCCTTGACCTTAAGCATGTCAAGCAGACGTTTGGTCTTGGCCACTTTGTTCTGTGTGTATTTTCTACAGGACATAGAGTAAAAATACACAGTAGAAGCCATATACAGGTACCTCCAGGTGAGATTGTGATTGCGTTTTGAGCTTTCCCCGCAAAGGGGAAAATGGCGGCCTACCAGCCGCCGAAGCGACGAGCCAGAGCAACAGCCCTGCCGTTTCGCACAAGATGATATGCCCTGTGCATCATGGACGTGGCACAGGCATGATTGGGAACAAGGCGCAGACGTGAAAACGCACCCAGCCCGTTTAAAACCGCACAGGCAGGATCATCTGTCTGCGCTGCATCCACATGCAGCATACCGTGCTCCTGATTGAGCCCTGCGGTGATAACGCCCTTGATTGACATCCTCCCCCGCCTGAAGGCGGGGGATTCCTATCGGTAGCGGCTCTAATG
>CAZJPT010000297.1:0-2012 GCA_964547835.1 uncultured Desulfovibrio sp. | reverse complement strand
GGTGCGCCTTATATCCCCGCCCTGAAGGGCGAGGCTTTACGGCGCGTCGGGTAATCAGCCATGTCCAGGCATCGTCATGTTTACGGCCCTGTTCCTTCACGCAGGCTCGGCCGCTCCCTGGGAGTAGATCTGCTCCCTTTCAAAACCTGCACCTACGACTGCGTCTACTGCCAGCTCGGTCACACCACGCAGCACACGCTCGAGCGCTCCGAGTACGTGCCAGTAGATGATGTTGTGCGTGAACTGGCCGCTGTGCTTGCCACTGATCGGCCGGACATCATTTCCTTCGCCGGTTCGGGTGAGCCCACACTGCACAGCGGTCTTGGTCGCTGCGTTGCGTCCATCAAGCAAATGACGGACGTGCCCGTGGCCGTGTTCACCAATGGCTCTCTTCTCCACCTTCCAGAGGTTCGCAGGGATCTGGCCAGGGTGGACATCGTGAGCCCCTCTCTGGACGCCGCACGCCCAATGACTGCGCAGGAAATCAATAACCCTGTCACCGGCTACGACCTCCATACCATCATCGATGGGCTTGTTACCTTCTGCGCATGTTACAGCGGACGCATCTGGCTGGAAATCATGCTGGCACGCTCCATTAATGATGCTCAGCCAGACATCGACGCCCTCAACGCTGTGCTCGCCCGCTTGAAAAATATCGAACGCGTCCAGCTGAACACAGTGACCCGTCCCCCTGCTGACAAGGACGTCCAGGCCCTGACGCGGGAGGCACTTGAGGCAGTTCGCAGCCGACTGATTCTCCCCTCGGAGATCATCGCTTCCTTCCCACCCGGAGAGGTGAAGCCTGCCGCACGCAACATCACTACCAGCGACGTGCTCGAACTACTGCGCTGTCACCCAAGTACTGCAGCAGGCCTTGCAGCAGGCCTTGGCGCTGATAAAAATCGCCTGACTGAGCTTGTCTCGGAGCTCCTTGACAACGGTCTTGTCATTGCAGAGTCCCGCGGTCAAGAAACATACTATCTCAGCGCGAGGGCGGATGAGTAGCGCCCGGGTCCCCCGCCCCCATCACTTCCATGCAAAGCCGCAAAGCGGCCATTTCGCCAAAACGACAATGCAGCAAAATATGACGCAGCGTCATCGGACCAGGACGGTCCGAAGGCGCTGCTTTTTCTGCCCTTCCCAGGAAGAGCAGGAATCATGGGAACAAGGCCTGTTTTGGATAATAAAATCGAATAATTACACATGATTAAAGATAGTATTGAAAATTTCTTTCAATTTTGACGACAACACAGGAAAGCATGTATTGACTTTGAAATCCATTTTCAATATTTTTCTTTTCAGGCTGACATCCCTCACTGCTTCCGTTTTCCGGTCAGCAAATGTTACAGATATTTCCCCTTGTCGGAAGCAGCCCTTCACTGACGGAGTCCATCATGTGTATAACTTTAATCGGCGGCATTGACAGGCTTAAGCAGGACTATATCAAGACAGCCAGGAAGCGTGGCGTCAACCTCAAGTGCATCCTCCATGATTCCCCTGATTTTAAGGCGCGTATCGGCAATCCAGACGCCGTTGTGATCTTTACCAAGCAGATTTCCCATGAAGCGCGCCGCAAGGCCATAGAGCACGCCAAGGCACAGAACATTCAGATACACATGCTCCATTCGTGTTCCATCTCATCGCTGAACAAGTGCTTCCAGAGATAGCATAGCATGCACACAGAACAACGAAAGGTATGCTGTTTTGAAAAGCTGTTTCTCAGGCTGTTATGTGGGGAACGATGCCATGTTGCCGGTTGACAGCATTCTGTCCTGTTCCATCTTTCCTGCTGCTTGAAAAAATTCTCCTGCAGAGCTGAATTCCTGATCTTACGGCCCTTCTCAAAACTGCAGGTATACGCTCATGGGTAACTTTGAGAGGACGTCTCAAAACGCACAAGACTGCACGTAAAAACACTGTGTTAAGATGGTGTATCCAGAGTTTTGAGATCTCCTCTCACCTGTTTCCAAGTTTCATGCAGCGAGGCAATCCTGCAACATGAGTTCCTCACA
>CAZJPT010000296.1:0-2012 GCA_964547835.1 uncultured Desulfovibrio sp. | reverse complement strand
AAAGCGGCGCAGACGCGAGGCGTGCAGGCTGCACAGATGCTCCCACAGGAAGGCCGACAGAGCTGAGACAAGGAGAGCGGCGAGGACCGGAATATATTTTGATTCCGGCAAGATGGAGAGCAGGTAGAGCGCTGTGCCCAGGAGCAGGAATCCCAGGACGTGCTCGAAAATATGCATCCAGGCGCCTGGTCTGGGCAGAATCATGGCAAGTCCGGGGAAGACGCTTAGTGCGAGATAGGGAAGAGACATGCCAAGCCCAACAGCCCAGAAAACCACCACCAGGATGGGCAGAGGCTGGGAGAAAGCCCAGCTCAGCACGCCGCCAAGCAGGGGACCGGAACAAGGCGTCGCCAGGAAGGTGGAGAGCAGGCCGGTGAGATAGGCCTGCAGGCGGGGGTTGCTGTTTTCTCTGGAAAGGGCCTTGAAGTCCAGCATAGGCAGGGTGAAGACGCCCATCATGGACAAGCCCATGAGAAAGACCATCATGAGCACTACCAGAAGAAACTCCTGACTCTGATAGAGCTGTCCCCACATCATGTCCATAAGTCCGAGAACCAGAGCCAGCACAGTGAACAGGGTCAGTATGCCGGTGGCAAAGAAAATGTTGTGCTCCTTGAATTTTCTCAGGTTATCTTTTCTGCGGTCATAATGCATGAGCAGACCGGTCATTTTGAAGCTGAGGACCGGCAGGACGCAGGGCATGGCGTTGAGGATGAGGCCTGCAAGAATGCCGAAGAGCAGGGCCTTTCCCAGACCATAGATTTCCACGCTGGTATCGGCAAAGACAGGAGTAAGTGTAAAGTCAAAGCCCTCTGGCGCAGGCATGGGGGCTGTGTTTGCAGCCAGAGGATCGTTCACGCTCAGAGCACCTTCCGCCTGACCGGCCATGGAAAAGGTAAAAGTCGGCTCTATGGGAGTGAATGCCTCTGCACCAGTGGAAAGCGCAAGCCAGTCATCCTTCCATGGGCAACTTTCCAGCGGTTCTGGTTTCACCGGGATTTTGCCTGAAAGCGACACGTCTGCCGGCGTGCAATTGAGCGTTGAGCAGAGCAGAAACGAAAGAGTGCCCTGCCACGGCTTTCCCGCAGCATCAGCGGGGAGAGGTGCGTAAAACCTGGTTGTGCCCTCGTACACATTGACCTGGGCGCTCTTGTCGTAATAGTCGCGCTGCAGCAAACCGTCCGGATAAAAGACAGAATATGGCCCTGTCTCGTCGACGTAGAGGAAGAGCTCTGTGGGACGTCCCGCGTCACCAGGTTCATGAGCGTACGCATGCCAGCCTTCGGGAATGGTGAGGGTGAGGCAGGCAATTACGGTATTATCGTCGGCGCGAGCAAAGGTGAGCCTGGCGTCCGCATTGGGAGCGGCCATGGAGATGGCTGCCGTCCACAGAAAAGCAAGGAGAACGAGAAATAATGCCGAGAATTTTCTGGCCATTCTATTCCTGGTGGCCTCGTAACTGAGTGAGGCCGCATGCTTGAAAACATCTTTGAGATTGCCTTGCAGCCTGACTTACCCATACTCTGCCGGAGGGAACGAGGTCTGGGGCTGCGGAGAGCCAGGCACCGGGCTGGAAATACGGCGTCACGATGCGAACAAAAGTCGCTTTTTTTGCAGGGGAAACCAGAGATCGTGCTCTGCCGTTGTGTAGCTGACTAGCAAACATACGAGGGAAAGGCAAATTTCGAAAAGGATGTGCTGATTGACTATCAGGCGCTTTTCATCAATGATTACAAGGTGTGCCAGGAGGATGACACAGGCTATGGTCTGAGTATGAATCTCAAGCGACACTGAGGGACGGGCATTGCCGCTGGCCGCAGTTTGTCTGATGGTCTGGCTCGCTGCCGTGCGATTTGTCGCCTGACACTCTCACAATTCCTTCCCGAAATCCTGCGCCATGGCATCTGCCGGGATAAAGCGATAATGCGCAAACAGGTATGGAGCAAGCAAAGTATGATACCACCTGTTTCCAAGTTTCACGCAGCGAGGCAATCCTGCAACATGAGTTCCTC
>CAZJPT010000295.1:0-2012 GCA_964547835.1 uncultured Desulfovibrio sp. | reverse complement strand
TCGGGAAATGTTCAGTCAACGACCAGATTTATAGCAGGTTTTGCCGGCATGCCCAGGAACAGGTGCATCAGGCGGTATATGACGAAAGGCACTAAAGACACGCGGCCTGCCAGAGCGATAAAGCCATTAATGGCCATAATTGCGGCAATGAAGGCTTCAACAAAGCCTGCGACCATGAAGGGAATGTCCGTAGCGGTATAGAGCTTGATGGCTTTGAACAGAGCATAGCCCGTTGCAGCCACCATGATCGGCACTGTGGCGATAAAGCTGTGCTCGGCAGCCAGATGCCTTGTAGCACTGTGCATCATGCAGCCCAGCAGCGTTGAGGCGGAGTGACAACTCGTTGGGTTAATGGCCAATCTGTAAGTCGCCTGGGCCCGGCCAAAGGTCAATAAACTAGAGCGGTTTCATTATGAAATCCAATATGTCTGGCGACATACCAGGACTCACGGAACCATCCCTTGTGCAGCGACAGTCACCGCATCAATGGCCTTGACGTCCCTTCGCCAATGGCAGAAAGCATTAAACTTCAAGACAAAATCACTCTAAGAGATGATCCGAAAACAGGTTTGCCATGGTGTAAGTAATTGATTTTTCTGATGCTTGCTGGACTATTCGGATCATCTCTAAGGCAATTTGCCAGAGTAGAGCGCACCAGGGGCTTCGTGAGCCGACAGTCCATGTTTCCGGCAAGTAGAGATACGCTATGGACACGACAGTAGATTTGCGCCCCATCCATTGAGCGGAAGCAACCCGATATCTTCTGCTTCACCTTGCCCATCAGGATGTCGCGTTCGGCCTGATTGTTTAAGCAGGGCACTTCCATTTGTAATCATGAAAACTTGAGAATCTGAGCGACTTGCTGCAGTCCAGGTTGTAATGCCCGCTGATTCAGACACTGACCTGTTTAAATCCGGCTTTTGCCGATTTCTGGCAAAAGCTAATGCCTGCGTGAAGGATGGTTTTCCAGCCTTTGGCTCGCAGACGCGCATCATAGTCCTGTTCCGCTATCTGCTTGAGAGCGTTGTGCACGCATGCCTCCAGCTGCTCTGCCGAGGATGCCAGCTTGAATTCCAGCACGGCAGCACGCGAGTTCTCCTTGTCCTGGATAACGATGTCATACAGGCCACGTCCTGATTCGCCATTGGAGATGGTGTCCCCATAGCGTATCGCAAGAATGCCGAACATCATGCCATGGTAGTAGGCTTCTTTAGCGTCATGGAAGCTGGTTTTCGCCAGCAGCGCGGTCAGCTGCTCCTCAAATTTCTGAACATCCTGGTCCCAGAGTGCCCTGTACAGGACCTCTCTCCCGTTTTCTGGGAGGATGTCTGCAAGCCAACCCTCAATTTCTCCGTGAAAAACCTCCCTGACTTCTCTGTTGGGGATGACAAGGATGCAGTCCTTCGCACTCTTTGTGCCTGGATACAGCGCCTCATCCTTTACCCTGGTAAGATAGCCTGTCAGATACAGAAGCGACCAGAAATTATCGGCGCTCTTGAGCCTGTCGACATAATTCATGGCCGGGTTGAGACGGACCTTGATGGGCACTCCGCCAATGAGAGAAGCGACCTTGCCAGGTACATCCTCCTTTTGGGGAAGACGTCTGACAAAGTCCTTGGGCAGGTCATTGCTGCTTGTGTTCACCCAGTAGGCCTTCGGTTCTTCCTCTGGATCTTTTTGCAGATCATCCAGATACTGCATAATACTCCATGGACAATAGATTTCCTGCCGCTTCCCAAAACGGTATCCGTCATACCAGTCCCTGATCTCCTCACGCTTGTCTGCAAGGTCAGCTGCATGCAGCAGTCTGTCTACCTCGTTCTGCGTGAAGCCGAACAAATCTGCATACGTAGACGTAGTAATATCATAACATCTCAAATTGTTAAGACCGGTAAATATGCTCTCCTTCGTAATACGCAGGGCTCCTGTGAGAATGGCGAACTTGAGATAGCGATTTGTTTTCAAAGCTCTCGAGAGGAAATTGCGCATGAACAAAATCATCTCATCATAGT
>CAZJPT010000294.1:0-2013 GCA_964547835.1 uncultured Desulfovibrio sp. | reverse complement strand
GATATTGGTCAGGTTTTGGCTTTCGGTGATTGCAGCGGATTGGGAAGTCTTTATTCTACAGATATGGCATGAATCTTGCTTACCACACAGCATTTGCAAGACCCCAAAAACCAATGTACCGTATCTGCATCCTCATGACGCGGCGCCCTTGTCACGATACGCGTTTTCCCCCTATAATGACCGTCCTGCTGACTGCATCCGGCCTGCGGCACTGTCATGGGGCAAACACAGCCATGCTGCATACTGTGCTGCGTTGATTATTTTTCAGGCCTCAAGGATCCGTCTTGCTTTCATGTCCCATTTCAAGGAGATTCCTCTATGTCCCTCTGCACTGTCGAAGAAGCCATTGCCGACATCAAGGCCGGTAAAATGATTATCCTCGTTGATGACGAGGATAGGGAGAACGAAGGTGACCTGACCATGGCTGCCGAATTCGTGACTCCTGAGGCCATCAATTTCATGGCTCATTACGGCTGCGGCCTCATCTGTCTTCCCATGGCCCCAGAACTGTGCGAAAAGCTGCATCTTCGGCCCATGACAGAGCGGAACAACTCCATGTACCACACTAATTTCACGGTCTCCATTGAGGCGCGTGAAGGCGTGACTACGGGCATTTCCGCAGCAGACAGGGCCACTACCATTCTGGCCTGCGTGAAGGATAACGCCCGTCCCGAGGATCTTGTCACTCCAGGGCACGTATTCCCGCTCATCGCCCGTCCTGGCGGCGTACTCGAGCGCACGGGCCAGACAGAGGGCTCTGTGGATCTCGCAAGGCTGGCAGGTCTCAAGCCGGCTGCCATCATTTGCGAGATCATGAATGAAGATGGCACCATGGCCCGCATGCCCGATCTGGAAATCTTTGCCGAAAAGCACGGCATCAAGATCGCCTCAGTGCATGATATTATCCGTTACCGCCTTGATCGTGGTCAGGTCTCGGTACATTGTGTCGCCCATGCACACCTGCCGTCTACCTTTGGTGACTTCGTTATCTATGCCTATGAGAGCAAGACCGAGCCCGGTACTCATCTGGCCCTGGTCAAAGGCGACATTACCACCCCCGAGCCCGTGCTCACGCGAGTGCACAGCCAGTGTCTTACCGGTGATGCCCTGGGCTCGCTACGCTGCGATTGCCGCGGCCAGCTCGGTGCCGCCCTGCGTCAGATTGAGAAGGAAGGCCGGGGCTGCGTCGTCTACATGCGTCAGGAAGGGCGCGGTATAGGGCTGGCAAACAAAATCAAGGCCTACGCCCTGCAGGATCAGGGGTATGACACCGTAGAAGCCAATAAAGTGCTTGGCTTCCCCCCGGATCTGCGGGACTACGGCACCGGCGCCCAAATCCTTGTGGATCTCGGCGTGCGCAAGTTGCGTCTTCTGACCAACAATCCCAAGAAGATCATAGGACTTGCCGGCTACGGGCTGGAGATAGTTGAGCGCGTACCCATCGAAATGGATGCCTGCAACGAAAACAGGCACTACCTTGAGGTGAAAAAGGAGAAGATGGGCCATATCCTGACTGGTATCCGCTGCCATTAATCCTGTATCAGCGGCAGTTATTCTGTGCGGCGCAGTTGGGCTCGTCTCCGGGACAGTCCTGGCTGCGCCGCAGTCTTTCGCCTCAACTTGACGAGGAGTGTCCCGGCTATGCTGTACCTGCGCCCGACCAGCCATGATCCAGCCTTCAACCTCGCGCTGGAGGAAGCCCTGTTCAACAGTCTGGGACCGACCAGCGAAACCATGTTCATGCTGTGGCAGAATGACCCCTGCGTTATTGTGGGCTGTCATCAGAATGCACTTGAGGAAATCAACGCAGCCGAGGTGCGCAGCCGCAGACTTGCTCTGGTACGCCGCTCTACCGGCGGGGGTGCGGTCTATCACGACCGTGGCAACCTTAACTTTACCTTTCTGGAGTACAGGCCAGGCGTCAGACAGGTGGATTTTTGCCGCTATCTGACCCCCATTGTCCGCGCCCTGCGGCGTCTTGGTGTTGACGCAGAAATTTCGGGACGCAATGAC
>CAZJPT010000293.1:0-2019 GCA_964547835.1 uncultured Desulfovibrio sp. | reverse complement strand
GTTCTGCGCGACAAGCCCAATATCAACTGGAACAAGGACAGGGGCAAGGATGCGATAACATCTCCCTGGCACCACATCTTTCAAGGGGAACGCATCAACGACCACCATTTGACCCTGGTCGAAAAGCGCGCCGCTCGGGAGAAGGCTGCACGGAAAGGGGCTACAATTTGAGCCCGAACCACAAGAGGCGGCAAAAACATGTGGTTTCCATTGCTTGCCGTTTTGAACTGTGTAGCGGAGCGGCATCAAAGAGAGGCATCACAGGCCATCATCAAGAATCAATATGAAGGAACAGCCTTGCAGGAGCAGTCATGCGCGTTCTTGATCATTTTCTGAAAGCGGTTCGTGGCGCCACTGTCTTCAATCCGGATGTAGAGGTCGCGCCGGACTGTATTTTGTGGCCGGATGCAGATCGACAGTGGGAAAGGGCCATGCCTGTACTTCAAGACGAGTTGCCGGAACTCCTGATTCTTGGCGAGTATGCTCCGCACAAGCGAACTGGGCCAGCCATCTGGCTGCGCTGCGTCATTGCCGGCAAGGTGGCGGATGTTCCCATGCCTCCCGATCACACGCCCATTCTGTATCTGCCGGGTGTCGCCCGCCAGGATTTACGTGCTGTCGAAAGCTGTCCGGAACCGTTGCGGCCTCTTTGCGAGCTGCAATTTCGGGGTGCCATCTGGTCACAGGTCAATGGAAAGGACTGGACGATACTGGCCTACCTGAAGTCCGTCCAGGGAGGGCTCGGACTTGATGTCGCCAGAGACAAGGACACAATGCACGCCATGCAGCTTGCGTTATGTCCCCTCCTTGGCGAAGAGATTTCCCTGCTTCGCGGAAAATCTCTGGACAAGGACTATTTCAACACGCTGCTGACCGGGG
This sequence comes from uncultured Desulfovibrio sp., assembly GCA_964547835.1. Classification (GTDB taxonomy): domain Bacteria; phylum Desulfobacterota; class Desulfovibrionia; order Desulfovibrionales; family Desulfovibrionaceae; genus Desulfovibrio. The sequence continues at coordinate 1,140 of CAZJPT010000293.1, read as the reverse complement.
GTGACCCCAACCGCGACGTCCTGCAATGGCTCGATGCAGAAGACGCATTCCGGAACACTCGGGAAGAAAACGAGTGGGATGCTTTTGTCGGGATCTGCAAATCCCGTCTGGCATTCGATCCGCAGGCCGAGGGTGTTCTGTCCGGATGCGTCCTGCTCGCCAACCATGAAGGGCCATGGCTAGCAGTGTGGAATCGCTATCAGGAGGCTCCCCGCCGTTATCCAAACATTCCGTCACACATTCGCAAGTGTTCCCTGCCTGCGGACAGAGTGTTCAGGAACACGGAAGCGAGACTCTGCGAGGGCTGGCCCCAATGGAATGACAAGCTGGAAACACGTCTTCGCAAAGATTTGACGGCCCTTGCCGATCTGCCTCCCCATCAGGCGAGAAAGAGGATCGCGGAGCTGGAAGCACGGCACTGCGAAAGACGTTCCCTGGTTTGGGCCGAGCTGGGAGAAGCTCCACTGGCCCGTGCCCTGGAACACCTGGCCTGCCTTGCGAAAACCACCCAAAAAAGCCTGGCAGCGGGTTCAGTGGACGACCTCGCGACCGGATATGCCGAGTTTGGGTGGCTGGCCGACGACAGCGTGCTCCAGGCGCTGGCCCGGGTGGAACACAAGGACGATGTCGACGCCGTCACGACGGCAATTCGGGCCGTCTATCTGCCATGGGCAGAGGAATCGGCCCGTTATCTCCAGCAACAGGTGGCGGGAAATTCGTATCCTGGCGGCACCTGCAGGAGCACCGGGACGGATGTCTTCAATGCTGGAGACTGCGTGTTCTTTGTCGACGGACTTCGCTTTGACGCTGCAAAACGTCTGTCAAAAGCCCTGGAAACAAAGGAGCTTGTCGTCAACGAGAAATCCGTGTGGGCAGCCCTGCCCAGCGTGACGGCAACTGGCAAGCCGGCGGTTTCACCAGTACGGGACAAAATTGTCGGAAAGGACGACGGCCCGGATTTCGAGCCCTCGGTGGCGGATAGCGGACAATCGCTGCATGGCGGTCAGATCCTGAAAAAATTGTTGGCCGACGCAGGGTGGTCCATCCTCGATGGCTCAACCGAAGGCGATGGACAGGGGAAAGCCTGGTGCGAATTTGGCGATATCGACCAAGAAGGGCACCATCGTGGTTGGAAATTGT
>CAZJPT010000292.1:0-2046 GCA_964547835.1 uncultured Desulfovibrio sp. | reverse complement strand
GCCTGCTTGAATCCCCTCCTGGCGAAAAGGTGCAACGGATTGGGAACTCTTTATTTATCATCTCCTGTTTGCTCAGGGGGACGCGGTTCCTTGTCTGAAGGCGCGAACATCGTGCATTATTAAAGACTGGAGGCTTACCTGATGAAACTTATGCGTACCCTGCTCCTGGCAGCTGTGCTGGTCATGAGTTACACCGTTGCCGCGGTGGCTGCTCCTGTAGACTGCACAAAGAAGATTGAGAGCTTTGATTTTGTCGTGGACTACTCTGGCTCCATGATGATGAGCAATGCCAAACTCAAAAAGGTTAAGATTGCAGTCGCCAAGGACGTGATGCACCGCCTCAATGACGCCATCCCCAACCAGGGTTTCAATGGCGGTCTGCACACCATCACCCCCAATGGTGTTATCCTTGCCCAGGGTCCCTGGAACCGCGGCAGCATGCATGCGGCTATCGACAAGCTGAGGACCAACTTCCCTGTCTTTGGCCGTATGACCTACATGGGTGACAGCCTTTCCAGCTACGAGCCCTTCCTGAGCAGCATGCAGCGCGACGCAGCTCTCATCCTGTTCACTGACGGCGCCAACAACCGCGGTGCTGACTTTGTCGAGACAGCCCGCCAGATCTACGCTTCCCAGCGCAACCTTGTCATCCATATTGTGTCCTTTGCCGACACCGCCGATGGCGAGGCCAACCTGAAGGCCATCAATGCCATGCACCCCGCCTCTGTCATGGTCCGAGCTGAAGACCTGGCCACCAGCGACGCCGCTCTCGAAAAGTTTGTACTCGACGTGTTCTGCGGCGAGGGTGAGACCGTCCTCGTTCTGCGTGGCGTAAACTTTGCCTTCGATTCCTACCAGCTTGACGACAAGGCCATGGAAATCCTTGACGAGGTTGCCGAGATCATCAAGCAGGAGCCCGGCAAGAATGTTGTTCTTACCGGCTGGACTGACTTCAAGGGCACTGACGCCTACAACGACAGACTGTCTCAGAACCGTGCCAACAGCGTGAAGACCTACCTGTCCGAGCAGGGCATTCCCGCCAGCCGCATGACGGCCGTAGGCAAGGGCAAGTCCTACAAGTACGACAACAACACTGAAGAAGGTCGTTACATGAACCGCCGCACTGAGGTGGCGTTCGACTAACCCTCTTCGCCTTTAATGAACCATACAAAAATAACTTGATCCGGCCTGAAACTGCTGGTCCGCACCTGATGTGGAAGTGAAACAGCTGCAAAGACATGAAACTATCAAGTTAGTTTATGGCAATTCCTGATATTCCCGGCGGCGGTCTTCCGTCGCCGGGATTTTATTCCGGGTGTGCCTGGACACGGAAGCATTCCGCTGTTTTCTTTTTTCTTTTTGTCCGGCAGCCCGCGTGTCCGGAGATTGTATTGTGAACATTCATAAAATCAGCTGCCTGCTGCTCGGAGCCCTGTTTTTAATCGGCGGCTGCGCCGCCGGCGGAGATGCCGGCAGCGCATCGCCCGAAACAAGTGCTCCGGTCACAGCCGCAGAGCAGCCCGTAAATGAGACGCAGGTAAAAGCCAGCCTCGACGCGGCAGCAAAGGATATGGTGGCTCGCGCCCAGCGCACTGTGGTGCCGTCCAGGGCCAAACCCAGGGTGCGGCAAAGCGGTAAGACCGTTATCGTAACGTACATAGTTATAGACTCCGACTCTGTCTCCACCTCCCTGCGCAAAGGAACCGGCGCCAATACGCCCTACACAGCGCTGGTCAACTACAGCGAGAACCTGATGGAATGCACAGGCTCCAGCAGAGCCCGCGCCCTGGCTGACGAAGCCAGCTGTCGCCCCATAAAGACCCTTCACGTACGTGAGTTCATCCGCTTTGACGGCAAGCGTTGGATTTACTGAGAACGTATGACGCCATTCGGCGTTATAACGTCCAGGTCCTGACCAGTCATCCAACCCACTTTCCCCGGGCAGAATAAATCAAGGGCCCCAGCCTCGTGCAGTGCGAGGCATGGGGCCTTTCCTGGTGCGCCCGGCATGGGCACGTTCTAATGGGTGAAAGTCCCTGGCGCAGG
>CAZJPT010000291.1:0-2068 GCA_964547835.1 uncultured Desulfovibrio sp. | reverse complement strand
TTGAAATAAGTAAAAAAAATAAATTGATAATTTTTTACTGATACATTGGGAACAAATTTTTTTGATATTTAAAAAAATTTTTTACACCAATGTTTTAGTTATGGCATGAATCTTGCTTACCACACAGGATATGCAAGAGCCATTTGTGCAATCTCTAACACTTTGATATTATTGAATTAGTTTTGAGATCTCCTCTTAGCCTTTGCTCCGCACAAAGGAGGTTTTCTATGCATCCAGGACCGCACATTGCGCTGCTGCCCCCGGAACTGTGCAATCAAATTGCCGCTGGCGAGGTTGTGGAACGACCGGCCAGCGTCGTCAAAGAACTGGTGGAGAACAGCCTGGATGCGCTGGCCACGCACGTGGACGTGACCCTGGAAAACGGTGGACAGGGCCTGATCCGCGTCCAGGACAACGGGACAGGCATTCCCCGCGATGAGCTTGAGCTGGCCGTGACCCGACACGCCACAAGCAAGATACGAAAGGCCACAGACCTCGAAAACATCAATTCCTTTGGTTTCCGCGGCGAGGCTCTGCCCAGTGTGGCCTCGGTCTCGCACTGTGTCATCTCTTCCTTCGCGGCTGGTGCGGACATGGCCTGGAGCCTGCGCGTGGACTGCGGTCATGTGCGTGACATCGAACCATCGCCCCTGCACCAGGGCACGGTGGTGGAAGTGCGCGATCTCTTTGCCAATGTGCCGGCGCGACTCAAATTTCTGCGCGGCATCAGCACTGAGGTCCGGCACTGTCAGGACTGGATCGCCAGACTGGCCCTGGCGAGAACCGACGTCGCCTTCAGCCTCAGCAGCGACGGCCGCGAGCTTCTCTCCTTCCTGCCTGGCCAGAGTGTGCGCGAGCGTCTGGAAATTATCTGGCCGCGCCTTGTCACAGACGCACTGCTGGCCTTTGACGGCACGCGGCACGGCGTACGCGTCCACGGCCTGTGCGCCAGACCCGAGGTGAGCCAGCCACGAGGTAACCGTCAGCTGCTCTTTGTCAACGGCCGTGCTGTGAGCGACAAAAAACTTCTGGCCGCCATACGCGAGGCCTACAAGGGACGTCTTACCAGTCGTGACTATCCACAGGTCCTGCTGTTCGTGGACATAGAGCCCCATGACGTGGACGTCAATGTGCATCCGGCCAAGAACGAGGTGCGCTTCAAGGACGAACGCGGCGTTTTTTCGGCTGTAGTCACAGCCCTGCGCACAGCCCTCGATGGGGCTGCGGAACGAAACGATGGCACCGCGCATGCGGCAGACGACAAAAACGCTGCGCTGAGCTTCTCTAGGGCCGCACCGCAGGCCAGCCCCGAAACGCCACATCCGGCCCGAACAACCCCATGGGGCGCATGGGGGCAGGTGGACGAAATACCCATGCCGCTGCAGAGGATGCACGCAAACGAGTCCGCCAGTGAGGAAGTGATTTTTTTAGAAACCCGTGCCGACAGACCCATGACAGATCTGCACACAGGATCAGCGGATGCGGGCATGCCACCCCAAAAATCCATGCCGCACCAGCTGTCAGCGGACGAAACGGCTGAGCATCACAGCCAGACATCGGCAGCGCCACTCGGGCAATCGCTCCTGCCAGAGGACACCAAGCCTGCCGCAAAAAAAAAAGCCCCGGCGCCCGGTCTCGTCATTGGGAACCTGACCTATCTCGGTCAGGTGGCACGCACCTATCTTGTCTTTAAGGATGCCAGAGAAGCCCTGCTCCTGCTCGATCAGCACGCTGCACACGAGCGTGTGCTCTACGCTAAAATCTCGAACAGCGGCTATCAGGGCCAGAGCCAGGGCCTGGCCCTGCCTTTGGAAACAGGTCTGCACCGGGCTGAGGCGGAACGCTGGCTGGAACTTGCCCCCTCGCTCACGCGGCTCGGCTTCAAGGGCGATATCCAGAACGGACGTCTTATGGTCCGCGCCATCCCGGCCATCATGGGTCGCGGCGAAGCCGCTCTCTTTCTGCGCGAAGCCCTGGCCGGCAGAAAGGACGACCTCAAAGCCCGCTTCGCTTCCATGGCCTGCAAATCCGCCATCAAGGCAGGAGACGAGCTGACCTCGGACATGGT
>CAZJPT010000290.1:0-2077 GCA_964547835.1 uncultured Desulfovibrio sp. | reverse complement strand
TGCCAGCGACGAGGACGTGCAGCTCTATCGGGACATAGACGACGTTGTCTGCAAGCTTGACCCCGAAGATTATAATATTGATGAGAAGGCCAGAACAACCACGCTCACCGAGGTCGGCGTTACCCACTGCGAACAGCTCACGGGGCTCGACAACCTGTTTGATCCAGCCAATACACTGGTTCAGCACCATATTCTGCAGTCGCTCAAGGCGCACCACATATTTAAGAAGGACGTGGACTACATCGTCCATCGCGGCGAAGTTGTTATTGTTGACGAGTTTACAGGCCGCACCATGCCTGGCCGCCGCTACTCCGACGGTCTGCATCAGGCTCTGGAAGCCAAGGAACATGTAAAAGTGCAGGCCGAGAATCAGACTCTGGCCTCCATTACGTACCAGAATTTTTTCAGGCTGTACGACAAGCTGGCCGGCATGACCGGTACAGCCGATACTGAAGCCGTGGAATTCAAGGAGATCTACAATCTTGAGGTCATAAGCATTCCTACCAATGAACCCATGATCCGCAAGGACTATCCCGACCTGATTTTCCAGACCACTGGGGAGAAGTTCAACGCCATCATCGAGGAAATCAAGGAGCTCTACAAAAAGGGGCAGCCGGTGCTTGTGGGCACCATTTCCATTGAGACATCGGAAATGCTCTCAAAGCGCCTCAAGGCCGTGGGCATTCCGCACAGCGTCCTTAACGCCAAGCACCATGCTAAGGAGGCTGAAATTGTGGCTCAGGCCGGCCAGAAACGGCATGTGACCATCGCGACCAACATGGCCGGCCGCGGTACAGACATCGTGCTTGGCGAAGGTGTGCGTGAGCTCGGCGGTCTGCACATCCTGGGTACCGAGCGGCATGAGTCTCGCCGCATTGACAATCAGCTGCGCGGTCGCTCCGGTCGTCAGGGCGATCCTGGTTCTTCACGTTTCTATCTGTCCCTTGAGGATACGCTCATGCGCCTTTTTGGGTCCGATCGTATCAAGGGCATTATGGATAAGCTGGGCCTGAAGAACGGTGAAGCCATCGAGAATGCCATGGTCTCCAGAGCCGTGGAAAACGCCCAGAAGAAGATCGAAGCCCATCACTTCGAGATCCGTAAAACCCTCCTTGATTACGACAATGTCATGAATCAGCAGCGCGAGGTCATCTACGCTCTGCGTCGTGAAATCATGGAGAGTGACATGGATGAACTTTTCAAGATTCTGTGGGAATTCAGGGACGACGTTCTTGACGAAATCTACGACGAGCTGGAGGAGGCTGAGGGCGGGAGCAGGGCGGACGCTGAGAAGCACGTCCGTGCCGAGTTAGACAAGCTGTGCAACTTCAAGCGCGTGCTGCCTGCCGACGCCGAACTGCCCGACAAGGAGCAGGCGAAAGAAATCTTTGTGGATGTCGTCGAAGATATCGCGCAAGATATCCGTCAGCATTACAATAACGCAGCTCAGACTGCGCAATTGGAAGATGATGAGGCATTCGAGGACAGCTACACCGAGTATTCCGTGTCTATGTTCGTCAGCTTTGTCATGCTCGATACGCTGGACAGGTGCTGGAAAGAACATCTGCGTGCCATGGACGCCCTGCGAGACGGCATCGGTCTGCGTGGCTATGGTCAGAGAGATCCCAAGCTCGAGTACAAGCGTGAAGGCTACGCCATGTTCCAGAGCCTGTTGATGACTATCCGCAGGGATACGCTGCGTATCCTTACCAACAGCTACGTCAAGGGCGTGAACGTGTCTCCAACAAAAGAAGCTCCGCAGCTCGATAGTCAGAAGGTGCAGATGCTCAATATGAAGCATGAGAGCAATCTGGACAACGTCACGCTTTCTGGAGGCATCGCAGAGGAGCAGGTCAGTCAGCCGGTGCATCACAAGGAGCCGCGGACAGGCCGTAATGCACTCTGTCCCTGCGGCAGCGGCAAAAAGTATAAAAAGTGCTGCGGTCGTAACGCATGAGAACAATGGTCTGAAAAGACGGTGTCCGGACGCCGTCCGTGTGGAAGAACACACGGGCGGCGTTACTGGTGCGCCCGGCATGGGCACGTTCTAATGGGTGAAAGTCCCTGGCGCAGGAGG
>CAZJPT010000289.1:0-2077 GCA_964547835.1 uncultured Desulfovibrio sp. | reverse complement strand
TCTCTCTTTTGCGCCAATATGCGGAACAAAATTAACCCGCACATCTGCTGTCTTAGCGGCATCTGTCTTTGTTTCGCGGGCATCATCAGCATTGTCTTGTGCACATCCGAAGCAAACTTCAGGGATATGGCCCTGCACATCGCCGTCTGCGGCCTGGGCTACGGTTTCTTCCAGGCCCCAAACGACACTGTTTCCATGACAGCCGCGCCTGAGGATCTGCATCAGGACGCCAGCGCCATGCTTGCCTTCTCGCGCATACTTGGCCAGACACTGGGTTCCATGGTCACAGCTGCGGCCTTTTTGTGGATTCCGGACTTTTTCAGACTTCCCTTTATCTTCACAGCCACGCTTGCCCTGGCAGGCGCTGTCTGCATCTGGTGTCGCTGGCACACAGCCCACTCCCGCAGCTGAGGACTGCGCAAAAGCATGCGGCACGGATTGAGGGGCTGCGATCCAAAGACGCGCAGAGACCTGTTTCCACAGCGCACAGCAGTCTGGCAGGAGCTGATGCCATTGCCAGCCTTGCACACAGTGAGGTTTACATAAACGTTGTCGCGGCAGGAACAACCATCTGTGGTCGTCCTGCCGCGACTCTTACGTGAAGCAATTGGCCATTGCGCCCCATGGGCGAAGTCAGGCTCCTGAAATCCCGCGGGGCCGGGGGAAAGCTGGCCTGCAAGCTCAATAGCGGCGCACACGGAGCATGTCCGCATGCGCCGCAACACTTCTTATGTTTACTTCCGCAGCGCCTCAGCCACGGTCTGGCCGAACAGGCCCAGTTCCTTGATTACGGTGACGCCGGCAGCCTCAAAGGCAGCGATCTTGTCCTCGCCGCGGCCCTTGTTGCCGCTGATGATGGCGCCAGCATGACCCATTCTCTTGCCCTTGGGAGCGGTCAGACCGGCGATGAAGCCGAAGACCGGCTTGGGGTACTTGGTCTTGATGATGTAGTCGGCAGCGCGTTCTTCGCCGTCACCACCGATTTCACCAATCATGCACACAGCCTCGGTCTGCGGGTCATCGCGGAACATTTCCAGCAGCTCCGTAAAGTAGAGGCCCGGAATGGGATCGCCGCCGATACCGACGCACGTGCTCTGGCCAAGACCCTGCTGGGTCAGCTGCCAGGTCGCCTCGTAGGTGAGGGTGCCGGAGCGGGAGACCAGGCCAATGGGGCCGGGAGTGAAGATGTAGCCCGGCATGATGCCGATCTTGCACTCGCCAGGCGTGATGAGGCCGGGGCAGTTGGGTCCGATCAGCTTCGTGCCGCGGGCCTTCAGGTAGGCACGCACGCGCGCCATGTCCAGCACCGGGATGTGCTCGGTGATGAGCACCACCAGCTCCACACCGGCGTCGGCAGCTTCGCAGGCAGAATCCGCAGCGCCAAGAGCAGGCACGAAGAGGACGCTCACATTGGCGCCAGTAGCTTTTACGGCCTCGGCGCAAGTGTTGAAGACCGGAACGCCCAGGACTTCCTGGCCGCCCTTGCCAGGCGTCACGCCGGCAACCACATTGGTGCCGTAGGCGATCATCTGCTCAGCGTGGAAGCGTCCCTCGCGGCCGGTGAGGCCGTGAACGACCACGCGGGAATCCTTATTCACAAGAATGCTCATTACGCCCTCCTGGTGAGCTCGGCGATCTTGCGGGCAGCCTCAAGCATGGAAGAGGCCTTGGTAATGTTCAGGCCGCTCTCATCAAGAATGCGGCGCCCCTCTTCCACATTGGTGCCTTCCATGCGCACCACCAGCGGCATCTCAAGATTGACCTTGCGGGCTGCATTGACAATGCCCTGGGCCACGACGTCGCAGCGCAGGATGCCGCCGAAGATGTTGATGAGAATGCCGCGCACATTGGGATCGGAGAGCATAATCTCAAAGCCCCGGGCAACCATGTCTTCATTGGCGCCGCCGCCGGCGTCCAGGAAGTTGGCGGGCTCGGCACCCGACTGCTTGATGGCGTCCATGGTGGCCATGGCCAGGCCGGCACCATTGACCATCGTACCTACATAGCCATCCAGATGAACGTAGTTCACGCCGGCCTCGCGAGCCTTGAGTTCCAGGGGATCGCATTCCTCGGGATC
>CAZJPT010000288.1:0-2098 GCA_964547835.1 uncultured Desulfovibrio sp. | reverse complement strand
GTACACACGGCGCCTCTGTCCTGGTCCATGACCTACGATTTTCCCGAAGGCATAGGCCCGCGCAAATGCTATCTCATGTATCACGAGGAGCTGGAATCCCTGGCTCTCAATCTCAAGGGCCTCAGGCGCGCCCGCTTCTGGATGACCTTCTCGGATAATTATCTGAAGCATCTCAGCGTGCTTGAGAACGTAGGCATGACGCGTATTGATCCGGTGGACTACAAGGGGCAGAAGATCGTGCCCATTCAGTTTCTTGCGCATCTGCTGCCGGATCCGGCAACTCTTGGTCCGAAAACGCGCGGCCGCACCTGCATCGGCAATGTCATGCAGGGCGTCAAGGATGGCAGGAGCAAGACCGTCTATATCTACAATATCTGCAGCCACGAAGAATGCTTTAAGGAAGTGGGCTCGCAGGCCATTTCCTATACCACAGGCGTACCTGCCATGGTGGGTGCCAGGATGCTCTGTGACGGCACCTGGCTGAAACCCGGCGTGTGGAACATGGAGCAGTTTGATCCAGATCCCTTCCTTAGCGACCTGAGTGAGTACGGGCTGCCCTGGACCTGCCTGGACATAACCGGCGAGGAGCCCCTTTAGAACGACATGGCCCGTGAAAATATTCTGTTGAGCGCCAGGGTGCCGTCTCCCTGCTTTGTGGTGGACTTGGACAGGCTGAAGGACAATGTGGCCATCCTTGACAGCGTACAGCAGCGCACAGGGGCAAAAGTTCTCCTGGCGCTCAAGAGCTATGCCTGCTGGAAGACCTTCGACGTCATCTCACGGGCACGTCAGGGAGCGCTCTGGGGCACCTGTGCGAGTTCCGTGGATGAGGCCCGCCTCGGCCGCGAGGAGTTTGGTGGTGAGGTGCATGCCTTTGCCGCTGCCTGGACCGCGGAGGAGGTGCGCGAGCTCCTCACCATTGCAGACAGCATCGTGTTCAACTCAGTGCGGCAGTGGCGTCAGTTCAGATCCCTGGTGGAGACTGCGGCACGACCTGTGGAAGCCGGCCTGCGCATTAACCCCGAGCATTCCGAGGGAACAGTCCCCATGTACGACCCCTGCTCACCGGGATCGCGGCTTGGCATACGCCGGCGCCATATGCCTGACGGCATTATGGACGAAGGGCTCAGTGGCCTGCACTTCCATACTCTTTGCGAGCAGAACGCTGACGCCTTTGTGAGAACAGCTGACGTTGTGGAGGAAAAATTTGCGCCCTTCCTGCAGAAGTGCCGCTGGATTAATGCCGGCGGCGGTCACCATATCACCAGGGAGGATTATGATCTTGATCTGCTCTGCGAGCGGCTTGTGGCCCTGCGCGAGCGGTGGGGTGCGCAGATTTATGTGGAGCCTGGCGAGGCTGTGGCCCTGAATGCGGGTTATCTGGTGGCCACTGTGCTGGATGTCACTGAGGCCGACGTTCCCCTGGCTCAGCTGGATATCTCCGCGGCATGCCATACGCCGGATGTGCTGGAAATGCCGTACCAGCCCGGCATCATCTATGAGAGCCCGCACGGGCTGCGGCGTGCGGTCACGGCAGAGGAAGGCGTCTGGCCCTGTCGTCTTGGCGGCAAGAGCTGCCTTGCAGGCGATAGTTTTGGCGTGTACGGCTTTGCTGCACCCCTGATTCCAGGTCAGCGTCTGCTGTTCCAGGACATGGCCATTTACAGCATGGTCAAGACCACTACCTTCAACGGTCTGCGTCTCCCCTCCATAGGACTTGTCGAGGGTGCTGACGGTATGGACACGTTCACGCTGCTGCATGTGTTCGGCTACGAGGATTTCCGCTGCCGGCTGGCATGAGGTATCCGTTCATGGGGTGGTGCGTGTCACCTGCGGGAGCTGAAGACAAATGTGGTCTGTGCTGGGCATGTATCCGGTCCTGCTGACCTGCAGGTTAAGAGGACATCTCAAAACCTACAATGCTGTACATAAAAGCAATGTGTTAAGATGGTGTATCCAGAGTTTTGAGATCTCCTCTAAATTTGTGGTTCTTTGTCGACCTGATGCAAGGGGCGTTAAGAGCTGCCTGTTCGATGAGCGTTTACCCGTCTTTAGGCCAGAAATCGTGCGCAAATCGCTATATCGGCCCGAATGAGGC
>CAZJPT010000287.1:0-2105 GCA_964547835.1 uncultured Desulfovibrio sp. | reverse complement strand
TTAAAGGATGTTGACAGGCTAGGCGCTACGCAGGTACCTTCTATGTTTCAGTTTCTTATCCAGGAAGTTTGCAGCCAGCACAGGTATTTACTGACCAGCAAACGGGTCAGTAGTGAAGACAAGCATGACATACGGGAATGTCTGGATCGCGAGGCCGATGGAAATGTTCTTGAGCGGGCTCTTCGCACCCTGATGAAAGCCTTGTACAGTCACTATGGCAAAGAAACCATTTTGTTGATCGACGAATACGATGTCCCTGTCGCCAGGGCTGCAGAGGGACAGTACTATGATGAGATGATTTTGTTCATGCGCAATTTTCTATTCTCAGCCCTGAAAGCAAATCCCTATCTCAAGTTTGCCATCCTCACTGGCTGCCTGCGTATTGCGCAGGAGAGCATATTTTCCGGGCTCGACAATCTGAAGTGTTACGACGTTTCATCTGCTGACTATGCGGATATCTTCGGCTTCACTCAGGACGAAGTGGACAAAATGCTGATAGCGGCCGGTCATGAGGAAAAACGGGACATCATCAGGGAATGGTATGACGGGTACAATTTTGGGAATCATACGAATATATACTGTCCCTGGACCATCACGCAATACTTCTATGATCTGGCGTATGATTCAGAGGAAGACCCACAGCCCTACTGGGTCAGAACAAGTAGTAACGAGCTTACCCAGGATTTTGGCGGACGCCTTCCCGCAGACGCAGACATACAGGGACAGCTTGCCGCCCTCCATGCCGGACATCCCATTGCGGTCAAGCTCAACCAGGCTACGGATTACATCGACATCTTCAAAAGTGCTGTCAACTTCTGGACGCTGCTTTATCTGACCGGCTATCTCACCCTGGCCAGAGAGCCCGAGCTTGCTCAGGCCGGCAAGGATGCGGAGGGCAGCCTCCTTGTTATCCCAAACAAGGAAGTCCGGAAGGTATTCAGGACGGAACTGGAACGCTGGCTGAAACATATTATGCCCGACATCAGGAGAAAAGCCCTGTACACGGCATTCTGGGAGCAGGACATTCAGAGAGTCGAGGAGCTGGTGACTGAATTGCTGGTGGACAGCAGATGTTATGAAGCTAAAGAAGCCTACTACCACGGCATACTGTTCGCCATTTTTGCGATGCGCTATGGGGACTACATCTCCAGGGGCGAGTCAGGACGTGGCCTGTATGACATCGTTATCAAGGACATAGTAAACTCGTGTGCTGCCGTGCTGGAGTTCAAGCTGGCATCCTCGACAGACCAGCTGGAGGCATGCGTTCTCGACGCCCTCAACCAGATAGCGGAACAGGACTATGATGCGCGTCTGCGCGCCGAGGGCTGGAAAACCATCCTTCACGCAGGCATTGCCTTTTGCAAGAAACCGGCAAAAGTCGCTTTTAAACAGGTCAGTGTCTGAACCAGCGGGCATTGCAACCTGGACTGCAAGTCGCTCAGATTCTCAAGAGTTCAAGTTTTCATGATTACAAATGGAAGTACCCTTCTCAAACAATCAGGCCGAACAACAAGAGCAAATGACAGAAGCTGAGCAGGTACATTTAGAGGACATCTCAAATCGCACAATGCTGTACATAAAAGCAATGTGTTAAGATGGTGTATCTAGAGTTTTGAGATCTCCTCTTAGATGATCCGAAAACAGATTTTCCATGGTGTAAGCAATTGATTTTTTCTGATGCTGTCTGAACTGTTCGGATCATCTCTTATTTTTTTTTCAAGGAGGTGGCGCCTCGTGCCCCTGGCCAACAATGGAAGCGAGCGCCGTGAACAGAATATGCAGATACTGCTTATCGTCGGCGGCTGGTCCTCCGAGCGTGCGGTTTCCCTGCGGGCCGTCCCCGAGCTGCGCAGTGCACTGGAAGAACTGGGGCATCAGGTCACAGTATTTGATCTGCTGCATGGCTTCGATCGTCTCATGGCCACAGCCAGACAGCATGACTTTGCCTTTATCAACCTGCATGGCTCGCCAGGTGAGGATGGCCTAGTGCAGTCACTCCTTGAGAAAGCCGGCTGCCCCTATCTGGGCGCCGGACCTGCGGGCTCCTTTCTGGCCCTCAACAAGGCGGCGTCCAAGCAGATTTTTCGCGACGCCGGACTGCCTAC
>CAZJPT010000286.1:0-2123 GCA_964547835.1 uncultured Desulfovibrio sp. | reverse complement strand
GGTGGGTGGTGTGGGAGGACGGGGCGAGCAATCGCCCCTCCTACCCGATTTTTTTTCGTGCTGCCGGGAAAAATCAGGAGGGCACAGAGCTCTCTGCGACACGCCATGGGGTAGGCCTTGTGGAGCGAATAACAATAAAGAGGGCCCGAAGGCCCTCCTTAAAATCACGCGTAACGGGGACAGCCCCGGCGCGTTGTCAAACTAGAACTCGTACGCGAAGCTGACAGACACGTTCCAGGAGTCGCGGACATCAGAGCTAGTCTTGGCGCCGCTGAGCTGCTTCTTTATGCCGCCATACTTGTCGTCGCTCATCCACATGGCAATGTAGTTGGCATCTACGAGGATGGTGAAGTTCTGGTACATCTTGTAGGCGTTGGCCAGACCGATTTCCAGAGCGTAATCATCCCGGGTCAGGTACATTCTGCCAACACCATAATCGCCACTGTTAACCGTTGGGGCATCCCCTCCTGTTTCAACAGCGTATCTGTAGATCTTCTTCAGGACACCGGAGTCGTTGGTGCCGCCAATCAGGTTGACGCGGAAGGTGTGCTTCAGCTTCTCCACAAAGGAGACGTCCTTCACGCGCAGACCAATGCCCCAGGTACCTGCCATGGTGCTGCCAAGCCTGCCTTCGCGGCCAATGTAGGGATGACCATCAAAAGCATAGTTGGAGAAGCGGTTATCACCGTTGTTCACGGAAAGGTACGGCATACGCTCGGAGCCGTTACCCAGATCGTCGTCATCACCGGAGGCGTACCAGGCGACCAGGCCGGGGATACCCCAGTCAAGCTTGTACTCGAGGAGCAGGGCAGCCAGCCAGCCAGCGCGGTTCATGCGGCTTTCTTCCCAATTAACTCCGCCACCCATGAAATCGAAAGCTATGCGGAAGGGATCAGCGACTGTGATGTCGGCAGTGATGCCGGCCCACCACGCCTGGGCATACTCATCCTGGACAACACTGCTGATAGTGCGGCCACCATTGCTGATGTAGCCCCAGGCAGGCAGCAAGCCGGCACGCAAATGCGCATTGGAAGTGCCCAGACGGCTACCGAAACTGAACGTGCTATACACATCTTCATCTTCATCGTAATGTGCGAAAGCGTTGGGGCCGATGGCGGCAAACAGGCCGTAGGGGGTTATCTTGACGCCGTCAAAGGTCAGCGGAATGGTCAGACCAACGACGTCGAGGTTATCCATGAAGGACGCTTCTTTGCCGTCATCGTCAATTCCGTTATAGTTGTCATTAATGGGACGCATCCAGAAGACGGTGGCGCCGACGTTGTCAGTGAACTTGGCGGAAACACTGACGCCAGCCACGTCATCCTCGAAGATCTGGGACATTCCCACGGCGAAGGACGGCAGACCGAAGCCCTGCAGACCCATGCGAACCTTGACGTCGGTTTCTGGAATCATCCAGTCGATAAAGGCGCGGCGCACTTTGACGATGGTCTGGTCAGCACCAAGGGCGGCGCCATCATCGCCTTGACCCCAGGTAGCGGTACCTATTTCGAAATACACCTGACCGGACAGGTTTTCAGAAGCTACGGCGTCAACCCAAATACGGAAACGCTGCTTGGCCTCAAATTCGTCCTGGCTGCCATCGTAGCCGGTCGTGTCAGTGAAACTGCCGTTCTGACCGTACTCAAAGTTCACGACCCACTGGCCTCTGGCCTTGAAGTCAATAGCATTGGCATTGCTGGGAGCCATGCTGAAACAGAGTCCAGCAGCGATTAACAATGTTGCAAGCTTTTTCATGATATTCCTTCCTTACAATGGTATCTCTCAAAGGGCACCGACTTGACGCTCTGATGAGCAGACCTTGAAAGGTCTTTGCCATAAAGGCATAGCCGTTTCTTGCCCTGTTTGCAACTCCTATCGTCAAAAATTTTTTACTCAACAGGTCTGCACGAGATTCTTGAAAAAAATTTTTTAACCTTCCTTTCAATTAAAGACTTCCCAATCCGCTGCAATCACCGAAAGCCCAAACCTGACCAATATCCAGCTGTAGCCTGAGTGAATCTTCGGCTTGGGCATCTTGGGAGAACTTCCTCGTTGAGGGCGTTCTCCAATTTTTTTGTAGTTCCAAATGGTTACCTGGTTGATGCAGCCAATCTGCTCAGAAA
>CAZJPT010000285.1:0-2130 GCA_964547835.1 uncultured Desulfovibrio sp. | reverse complement strand
GGTTGCGAAATTTTCATCAGGGGAGGATATTGCAGCGAATTGGGAAGTCTTTAGTTAAGAGAAGACCTCAAAATTCTGGATACACCATCTTAACCAACTGCTTTTATGTACAGCATTGTGCGTTTTGAGAACTTCTGTAATTACAGCAAACGCAGAAACTGCCTAACAGTAAGCTCTTCCGGTCTGGTGGTCATGGGAATGTTCTCTTCTTCCATGCGGGATATGACGTCCATGCGATTAGCCTTGCGCAGAAGGCCGCCCAACTGTTTGCGACGCTGCTGAAAACACATCTTCACCAGCGCAGCAAAGGCTTTGGAGTCACTCGGATGCTCCCTTGGCGGCTTAGGTGTAAAGGTTAAGACCGCAGAGTCTACCTTGGGAGGCGGATTAAATGCGCCAGGACTCACGATAAAGGCTAGACGCGGCGTAAGATAAGCCTGCGTCCATACAGAGAGAGCTCCGTACTCGCGAGTGCCTGGTTCTGCCGCCAGCCGCTGGCCTACTTCCTTCTGTACCATAAACACAGCCCGGGTCAGGGCGCGACACCGTCCGGCTATGTCCCAGATAAGCGGAGAAGCTACATTGTAGGGCAGGTTGCCGCAGATCTTCCACTGGCCACCCATAGCTTCCCAGGGAAAGAGCAATGCGTCCATACAGCGCACTTCAGTCCCTGAAACATCGCGCCTTTCGTGCTCATTGGCCCAATAATTGTCTTTTTCCAGAAGAAGCAGGTGCCTGTGGGGACGGGCTTCAAGCTCACGGGTGAGCGCGCCAGGTCCAGGACCGATCTCCAGCACCTGATCGTCTTCCCGCATCTCCAGAAGCTCGACTATGCGGCGGCAGATTTCAGGTCTGCGCAGAAAATGCTGGCCCAGGCTTTTCTTGGGAGGGGGGCTGCCACTGTCGCGAGGCGCACTGTTCATGGAAGTTACGGGGTGTCAAAGCGATCGAAGGTGATGACCATGCCGGCGCGGCCCTGAGTGGCGCTGCGCAACCTTGTGGAGAAGCCGAAGAGCTGGCGCAGAGGCGCCGTGCCCTGGACAAGCTTCTGACCATGCTGATCCTCCATGCCGTCCACGCGGCCGCCCACTGCCCCGAAAAGTCCAATGGCTGCACCAAGTTCAGCCTCGGGCATGCTCATGGTGACGCGCATAATGGGCTCCAGTGCAACCGGACAAGCCTTGGCAAGCCCCTCTTTGAGTGCCTGATGCGCGGCCATGTGCACGCCGGGCGCTGTGACGACACCGTCGCGTCGCTCGATGCCCGTAATGACAACACTTACGTCCGTGACAGGATAGCCAGTGAGGTCACCGCTTTGCAGGCAGTCCCGGGCTCCTGCCAGAGCGGCCTCAACAAACTGCGTCTGAATAACCTGAATGGCGGCTTTTTTGTCCTTTGGCAGGAAATCACCCGTTTCCACCGTGTTCCCTGAGCCGCGCTCCCTGGGAAAGACTTCCAGGGAAACGTTACCATAGTGATTGACCTTGCCAAGCTCGCGGTCAAAAACACAGGCTCCCTGGGCCGATTTTGTGACAGTTTCGCGCAGCGTAACCTGCGGTGCACCAGTGCGCGGACTGATACGGTACTCACGGCGCATACGCTCCAGCGTGACATCGAGATGGAGCTCGCCCATTCCTGAGAGGGTGCGCAGTCCACTTTCCTCATCCGTTCTGGCCACCAGCGTTGGGTCTTCCTCGCAGTAGCGTGCCAGAGCCTCGTCCAGCACCTTGCCTTCATCAGCATTGCGGGGTTCAAGAGCCAGCGTGATGACCGGTGCTGTACTGGCGATGGCCTCGAGTCGCACCTTCCAGCCATCAGTATAGGTAGTCCCAGTGTGGGCTGAGCGCAGGCCTACCACAGCCACGATGTCGCCGGCGCGCACCTCCCTGCATTGTTCCATATGGTCGGCGTGAAGGCGCAATATGCGGCCGACGCGATCGGTTTTTCCTTCGCCTGCGTTGGTGAGCACGTCCCCCTCGGCAAAATGTCCCTGGTAGACGCGGACAAGGGCCGTTTTGCGGCCGTTGTCCATAATTACCTTGAAGACCAGGGCCGTCAGGTGCTTGCTGGGATCTGCCGTGAGAGGAACTTCGTTTCCAGCGTCATCCGTAGCCGTCTGCTGCATGTCCA
>CAZJPT010000284.1:0-2137 GCA_964547835.1 uncultured Desulfovibrio sp. | reverse complement strand
TGGACAGCCCGGCGTGGTACACCATGGTGGATGCGGACTGGCTGAGCAGTCGGCTGCTCTTCTGCCTGGACGGACGCATGACGCAGTCACTGGCGGACGCCAGCCTTGGGGCCGGTGTCAAACGCTTGGACAGGCGCCGGCTCACAAGCCTTGATCTTGCCCTTGTGCGGCGTGCATGCGCAGGCCTGTGCGCTTGTCTGACGCAGGCCTGGGATCTGACGGCGTGTCAGGTGCGGCGCGAGGTGCGCCGGCCTTGTGACATATTTTTGACAGAAAGCAAGAATCCGGTACGCGTTATCAGCTACCATATGGAAGTGGAATCGGCACGCGGCATCTGCCGGCTGGTCTGGCCCGACACAAATCCAGACAGTCCGGGATAGGACACGCCAAGCAGTGTCAGGCCGCGGGCCGGGGCCGTAGGCGCAGGCACATGGGCGCGCACACCCAGGGCTCTATAGGTCGGTACGCAGTCGGGCGCAAGACGCCCCCGCCCTATCTCATAGAGCAGTCCGGCCATGTTGCGCACCATCTGCTTCAGAAAGCCCGGGCCTGTCACATCCAGTACCAGCATGGGGGCCAGACCATCGTTCTGCTGCCGCTCTGTAAGCGTAAGTTCCGTGACCTCGCGCACTGTGCTTGCGTGCTTTGTGCCGGCGTTGGTCAGAAAGGCAAAATCGTGCCGTCCCCTGAGCAATGGCAGTGCCGCAGCCATACGCACAGCATCCAGGGGGCCGCAGCACCACACGTAGGGTACAAGGCGCGGCGGTACAGTACCCCTGTCCTGCCAGAACTGATAGCGATACGTCTTGGCGTGGGCATCAAAACGGGCATGGAAATTGTCCGGTACGGGAACAACTGCGTAGATGCGGATATCCTCTGGCAGAATGGCGTTCAGGGAGTGGCGGATATCGCGCATGGCGGACCAGCGTGCGTCCGGAAAATCGCAGTGACAGACCTGTCCCTCGGCATGCACTCCGGCGTCAGTGCGTCCGGAGGCATAAACGCGTACAGGTTCACCGGCCAGCTGTCCCAGGGCGTGCTCGATCTGACCCTGTATGGTGCGCAGCTCCTGTCCCGGGGCCTGTATCTGCCAGCCGGAATATGCCGTTCCTATGTAGGCGAGACGGATTGCAACGCGCATGGCTGGGCCGGAAAAAGACCCGCGGCATGATTAACCGGACCAACTCCCTTGCCAGGATTGTAGCCGGCAGCCAGGGCCTGGCTGAGAAAATGCTGAGCCTGACGCACGGCCGCGACCACATCAAGCCCCTGACCTAGCCCTGTGGCGATGGCCGCAGACAGCGTGCATCCCGTTCCGTGCGTGTCGGCTGTGTGGACCCGTTTTACCGGCAGATACACAGGATCCTCGTCGGCCATGACAAGTACGTCCGTGACCATGTCGGGTCCTGGATTATGCCCGCCCTTGACAAGCACTGCCGCAGGCCCCAGGTCGAGGATTTTCTTCCCTGCCAGTGCCTGTTCCTCAATGGTTCGCACACGCATGCCCGAAAGCATCTCGGCCTCGGGAATATTGGGAGTAATCAGACTGGCCAGAGGCAGCAGATACTGAATCATGGTCGCGATGGCGCTCTCTTCAAGGAGACGCGAGCCTGCTGTGGCCACGGACACGGGATCCACGACCAGGGGAAAGTCGCGATCTCGCAAGGCCATGGCCACGGCCTTGATGATGTCTGAGTTGAACAGCATGCCGGTTTTGGCCGCAGCTACGGGAAAACCATCGACAATAGTCTGTATCTGCAGGGTGACAAATTCCGCAGACGCGGGAAAGATGCCCGCAACCCCCTGCCCGTTCTGTGCTGTGAGGGCCGTAATGGCGCTCATGCCGTAACCGCCCATGGCCATGACGGTCTTGATGTCGGCCTGTATGCCGGCGCCGCCGCCGGAGTCAGATCCAGCCACTGTCATAATATTGGGAACAGCCATTGTTTTTGCTCTCCTGAAAAAATGAAGTCCTGGAACTGTACGCACAGGCAGGGCGGGCGGCAAGCCCCGGAAGGCACAGACATCTTTTTCCGGTCCGCATGCAGCGCCAGTTCGCGACCTCCTCCCGGAAAATATGGGACAGGGCTGACGAATCACCCCTCTAAACCTTGATAATTTGCGCAAACCACACAGT
>CAZJPT010000283.1:0-2147 GCA_964547835.1 uncultured Desulfovibrio sp. | reverse complement strand
AAATACCGGCGTCGGCAAGTTCTGGATTGGTAAAATCCACGCACCAGGAGCCAGCCAGGCTGTTGAGATTGTGAAAGCTAACTTTGTCCAGTCGCATAGATTCCCTTCCTGCTCGCCTTGTGCAGCGCGCTGTGTCGAGCCTGCAAAATGTGTGCTTGTGATTCTTCCAGCCTGATCGGTCCGGGCAGACTGGTCGTCAGTTTTCTTTTGTTGTCGCCAGGGGCGATGGCTTTTGCACTGCCGCGGACACCCCGGGCAGAGCTCCTTCAGCCAGTTGTTCACTTTTCTGTGTCGCCAGGTCTTCTTCCCCCTCAAGTTCTGCCAGAAGGAGCCTGAACAGAACACGCACCTGCTCCTTATCCGTGTCTGGCAAGGGCATTTTTTGATTCTCAAGGCAGAGCTCGAAAACCTCCTCCGGGCTGAGAGCGCTCAAATCCGCGTTATGAAAGGTCAACCCAGGAATGTCACGCGGGCTGAGATCACGCTGAGCCACAAAGATGTAGTCAGCTTTTTCCCTGACCGGAATGTCGTTCAGGCGATCACGCCAGTCCGTCGGCGGCCTCTGACCTGTGTAGTCAACCACGACCCAGGCAGGGAGCTGTTCGGCCGCACGCATTTTTTCCTCTTCTGCCAGTTTGACCGCGCCGGCCTCAAGCTCGGCCATATTGTCAGCGCGCAAACGTACCAGTCTGCGAAATACGGGCACAGGCACGGGACTCACACGCATTGTGCCACGCCAGCCTGTAGCCGAGGGGGGTTGTGTGTCATCGTCCTCGAATTCCACCAGAAGCAAATTTTTTTCAGGAACTTTCTCACCAAACACCATTGGCATGGGAGCACCCGAATAAAAGACATTGCTGCCACAAACGTTCATGGGGCGGTGAATGTGCCCGAGGGCCACGTAGTCGAAAGCAGCAGACAGGGGCACTGCATCTATTTCACCCAGGGTACCGACCACAAGATTCGTCTCCCCGTCACGGTGTTCGTCAAGCATGACATCGTTGGCAAAGAGGTGCCCCATGGCCACTACAGGTACGGGTTTTTCCAGGTTGCGCGTCTTTTCCAGCGCCTTCTCCCGCACGGCAGCGAAATGAGCAAGCACGCCATCGCTCACAGCCTTGCCCTGCAGCAAGGGATCCGTCTCCCCGGAACGTGGCACTTCGCCAGGACGCAGATAGGGCACGGCGCAGACTGCGAGAGCGCAGCGCCCAAGGTCGTCGTCAACAAGAATCACCTCGTCAGCAGGGTCACGTTTTGCACGTCCAACAACGTGTATATTGTCAAGCCCCAGATACCGTGACGTGGTATTGAGCAGTGTCGGTGAATCGTGATTGCCGCCAGCAATAATGACGCAGCGGCAGACACTGTCACTCAGCCGGCGCACGTCATGGAGAAAGTCGTAGTACATGGTCATGGCCCAGTTAGGCGGAGCGGAATTGTCATAAATGTCTCCGCTCACCAGGAGTACGTCCACACGCAGCTCTGTGATTGTGTTCTTCAGCCATGTGAGAAAAGCGCCCTGTTCCGGTTTGCGTGACCGATCCCAGAGCGTCTGACCAAGATGCCAGTCGGATGTGTGCAGTATGCGCATACTTCACCAGTGTGTATTGTTGTGATTGGCATTATGAAGACACTGCAGCGGGTGATCTTCTTGAGCCTGGCCGCGCCGGACAGTCAGTGTACTTTCATGTCGTGCGGGGTTATCCCGGGTCTGCGGCGTCGTCGAGACACGCCTGTAACTGGAAAGGAAATACATGTTGCCAGTGTGCTGGTCAACATCGCAACATACGAAACTTGTACAGGTTTTAAAGGTGAATGGGAAGTGAGCCGAAAACAGGTTTGCCATCGTGTTAAAAATTGAACTTCCTGATGCTGCCTGGACTATCCGGACATCTCCAAATGGATGTGAACTCCGCAGAAAATCTCATACATTTCTGAATTTTGCAGGATTTCATCTGGCTCTTGCATATCCTGTGTGGTAAGCAAGATTCATGCCATAACTAAAACATTGGCGTAAAAAAATTTTTAAAATATCAAAAAAATTTGTTCCCAATGTATCAGTAAAAAATTATCAATATATCTTTTTTTTTTGCTTATTTCAACATCAATACAAATACTTGCTTTTTAGATGACATCTCAAATCGCAC
>CAZJPT010000282.1:0-2153 GCA_964547835.1 uncultured Desulfovibrio sp. | reverse complement strand
CCGGCGGCAGAAAAAAGATGTGCGTCGCATTATTCCCATTCAATGGTGCTCGGGGGTTTTGAGGAGACGTCATAGACAACACGGTTGACGCCCTTTACCTCATTGATGATGCGTCCCGAGATGCGGGCAACGAGATCGTAAGGCAGACGCGACCAGTCTGCAGTCATGGCGTCAACGCTGTCTACCACACGCAGGGCAATGACATGCTCATACGTACGATCGTCCCCCATGACACCCACAGTGCGCAGGGGCAGGAGCACGGCAAAACCCTGCCAGACCTTGCGGTACCAGCCGCTGGCGCGCATTTCCTCCTGCACGATACTGTCCGCTGCGCGCAGTATGGCCAGACGGGCCTCGGTGACTTCGCCCAGCACACGGATGGCGAGACCTGGTCCGGGGAAGGGCTGGCGCCAGACAATGCTGTCAGGCAGCCCCAGCTCGCCGGCCACCTTGCGCACTTCGTCCTTGAAAAGTTCGCGCAGGGGCTCAATAAGGCGCAGCTTCATGGTCTCGGGCAGGCCGCCTACGTTGTGATGGCTTTTGATGACAGCGCTTGGTCCCTTGCTGGAAACAGATTCAATGACGTCAGGATACAAAGTGCCCTGCGCAAGGAAGTCTGCCTGCGGAAGTCTTCTTGCTTCCTCGTCAAAGATCTCGATAAAGGTGTGGCCGATGATCTTGCGCTTTTCCTCCGGGTCTTCCACACCCTTGAGTTTTTCCAGGAAGCGGGCGCGGGCGTCCACCACGGTGAGGTTCACGTCAAGGCTGCCGCCAAGCAGGTTTCTGACCTCGTCCACCTCGCCGGCGCGCAAAAGACCGTTGTTCACAAAGATACAGTGCAGGTTCCTGCCTATGGCCTTGTGGAGCAGCACAGCCACAACGGTGGAGTCAATGCCGCCGGACAGGGCGCAGATGACATGCTTGTCACCGACTTTTTCGCGGGTCTCGAGAATAACGCGCTCCACAAAGGATGACATTGTCCAGTCAGGATTTAACGCGCAAATATCGAAGACAAAGTTGCGCAGCATCTTTGTTCCTTCGTCAGTGTGGTGCACCTCGGGGTGGAACTGCACAGCGTAGATGCGGCGTTTTGCGTCGGCCATGGCAGCTATGTCCAGCGTGGTCGTGCGTCCAGTGACCGTAAATCCGGCAGGCACCTCCAGCACGCGGTCGCCGTGACTCATCCAGACGCGGGTAGTCGCGGGCACGTCCTTCCAGAGGGCGCAATCGGCGATAAGAGCAAGTTCGGCCGGGCCGTACTCACGGGTAGCGGACTGGGCCAGTCGACCTCCCAGGGCAGATGTAAGGAGCTGCATCCCGTAACAGATGCCGAGCACTGGTACGCCAAGATCCAGCAGACCTGTGTCCAGGGTGGGTGCGTCCGGGCTGCCTACACTGGCAGGGCCTCCAGAAAGGACAATGCCCTGCGGATTCATGGCCCTGACTTGTGCGGCTGTAATAGTACAGGGGTGGATTTCCGAGTAAATGCCAGCCTCACGGATGCGGCGGGCAATCAGCTGCGTGACCTGAGAGCCGTAATCAATAATGATGACCTTGTTGGGCATAGTCGATCCCTTGAGAGTTGTGCCTGATTGACACTTCTCACGCCTGAAGGCTGAGAGTTCTCGTTTCTTCCGTCACGGCCTCCCAGGCTTGCGCCACAGCAGGCCCTGCATGATGTTCACGAGTGCAGATTCGGGCATATCCTGCCCTGTTTTGAGTTTCTATTATACCAGCATGCTCGTGTCTGATGCAAATACAATGAAGCCCCGCCTGCGCTGGGGCGAAATGCTGATGGCCGGGCACACGTGCGCGGTGCGCCCGGCCGCAAGAAAAGACTGACCGGAAAGGCGGTCCCTGCGTTTAATTATTGTCGAGACGGTAGTTGGGGGCTTCCTTGGTGATGACGATATCGTGCACGTGGCTTTCACGCAGGCCGGCAGCGGAAATTTCGCAGATGCAGCCGGTAGCGAACAGCTGTGGGATGTTAGCCGCGCCGAGATAGCCCATGCCGGACTTGAGCCCGCCGATAAGCTGGTAGACAACGTCCTTGACGCTGCCGCGATAGGGAACGCGGCCTACAATGCCCTCAGGCACAAATTTCTTGCTGCGCTGCTGGAAATAGCGGTCGGAGCTGCCTTCCTTCATGGCGT
>CAZJPT010000281.1:0-2157 GCA_964547835.1 uncultured Desulfovibrio sp. | reverse complement strand
TCGACGCGTACATCGGCATGAGGATGCCCTGGAAAGCATAGCAGCTGAAAAAAAACATACTCAAAAGGTACGCTATTTGCAATATTTGTATTCTGTTGGCAGTCCAGAAAAAACATGTAATTACGCAGCACAATCCGGTAGTCCCTACGGCCAGCCGTCATGGTGACCGTGGGATTTCTTTCGTCTGAGCTCTGCTTCTGGGTGACGCAGCTCAGCACCCTCTCTCCAGTATGCCGGCTGGAGCAGATGCAACGAGGCCGGCAGGAAGCTCTGTTGCGCTTGCTCTGGAAACGTCAGAGCTCCCTATGGGCTTCTGCTCCGGCATAGGGGTAGTGTTAAGACAAGAGTGGACGATGCTGAAAGATAGTCGCGCTCTTCGGGAGGCTCATGATGGGGCAACCCCAGCTGAGTCCTTCACTGGCCTGAAGTCGTCGTCGGCAGCGTCTCATCAGATGCATGGTCCCCTGCTGCTGGTCCCGCATCATCTGTTGGGATGGCGGCAGCTGCTGCTGTCAAGCGCGAGAGGTTCAGCCCCCTCCAAACACGAGATGAAGAAAGGCTTGTTAAGGAAGAAAAGGCAGATAGAGAGGGCAGAGAACGACAAATCCGGCACGTTACCAGCTCAGTAAAAATTGCGTCGCCCCCCTCCATTCGTCAACGAAACGCAGTGAAAACCTTGACAGCAGGGCGTCATGGATTTAAGGATTTTCACCGCGGGCCTATAGCTCAATTGGCAGAGCCTCCGGCTCATAACCGGCAGGTTCCAGGTTCGAGTCCTGGTGGGCCCACCAGCTTTGACAAACAGACAACGGCACTGTGACGTCCTGACCACGTCATAGTGCCGTTTCGCTATGTATGAGCCGTGTGATGGGGGCTGGAGTGGGCTCGCCTTCATCCTGGACATGTTCTTCGTCCCAGTCGTTCCCAGTGCCGGGATGCGCAGTCTTCAGGATGACCAGGGCCTCGTCTCTGGTCAGCACGCGGCCACGGCAGCGTTTGTTCTGCAGCCTGTTTTCAGGACAATAGCCCAGCTGCACGCAGGCGGGGCCGGCGTCTGCGAAAAGATCGGGTGCGGCCTTGCGGCACAGATGCAGCATCTTGGTGGCCAGATCGCGAATTTCATCTTGGGCGTTGCGGCAGCAGCGGATGGCAAACCAGTCCCTGAGGGCATGAGCATTCATACCGATGATAGCCTTGAATTCAGTGGCCTGCGGCTTCAGGTAACGCAAATCCTGTTCCGACAGGCCGGCTTCAAGACCGGCATCGTACCACTGCCTGCCAAGTTCGGCCAGTTCCCGGCCGGACAGACTGGCTTTCCTGCCGTCAGGCAGGGTGAGATCCGCCCTGAAATCGGCAATGGCGCGTGGATACACAACAGAATAAACGCGCTTGCCGCCCAGCTCGGCGCGGCCTGATTTGATGAGATAGGACGCCAGACGCTTGCGCACCAGCTGCGTTTCCGTGACGCGGCTGTATCCCTCGACTCCAAAGAGAAAGAAATCAAACTCAAGGGCTGCCCCGTGCCCGCTGGAAAGAATGTTCTCCACGATCTTTCTGGAGTAGGGAGACGCCACGATATCCTCGAGACTGCGCTCGGAGCGCACGAAGCGTGCTGCAATATCCGTGTAGATACGTCCGCCGCCGGCTATGAGCATAACCTTGCCGCCGCCCGTATATTGTTCCTTCAGCATACCTCATCCCTCCGAGTTTTCGAGTTTTCAGTGGCCCTACATACTAAACAAATCCTTTTACCTCGTGAAGGGGTACCGCGGAAGGGGGGCAAGTATAAAATTTTTAACGCCATAACAAGGCAAGAGAACAGCATGTGCCCGTCAGCAAGGTGCTTGTAAACATCATTGTCTGGCGGTTCAGGCCGATTTGCCGGAAGAATATCTTTGTTCTCCATATCACGTTCCTGCCGTGCAGGCTGGCGCTGTGGCCGCTAGGATTGACGTCATGTCACACAAAAAAAACTTTTTTTTGCGCCATCAGCTGGCTTGTGTGACTAACACATTGAATAAAGAGGCTCTTGCATATCCTGTGTGGTAAGCAAGATTCATGCCATAACTAAAACATTGGTGGGAACAAATTTTTTTAATATCAAAAAAAATTGTTCCCAATGTGTCAGTAAAAAATTATCAATTTATCTTTTTTTAC
>CAZJPT010000280.1:0-2171 GCA_964547835.1 uncultured Desulfovibrio sp. | reverse complement strand
GTCACGCAGACTGGTCCTTCTGTGGTTGTTGTGGACGCCAAATACGGCTTCGCTTTCCCGGCCATAGAAGTGGGCATGGCCATGGCCATGCCTTTGGCCGAAAAAAATGGCATCTCTTTGCTTGGCATACACAATTCGCACCATTGCGGCATGCTCGGACACTATGTGGAAAAAGCCGCCAGGGCCGGTCTCATTGGCTTTGGCTTTTCCAACTCCCCATCTGCCATGGCGCCCTGGGGCGGCACAAAGGCAAGTTTTGGCACCAATCCTCTGGCTTTTGGCTGCCCTGTTGGTGAAAATGGCGGGGAAGAGCCTGTTATTGTCGACATGTCCTTAAGCAAGGTCGCCCGCGGCAAGATCGTCAACGCCACCCAGAAGGGCGAGACCACCATTCCCGAGGGCTGGGCGCTGGACGAAGATGGCAATCCTACTACAGATGCGGCCAAGGCTCTCAAGGGTACCATGGTTCCGCTGGGCGATGCCAAGGGCGCGGCACTGGCCCTGATGGTGGAAATTATGTCGGCCTCGCTGACCAATTCGCACCATGCTTTTGAGGCCAGTTCCATGTTTGAGCTCGAGGGCCCGCCGCCGGCTATAGGTCAGAGCTTCATCTTCCTGAAGCCGAAGATGGTCAACTCTTCATTCCCGCAGACGCTAGCCCTCCTGCTGACGCAGATTTCCGAGCAGCCTGGCACGCGTTTGCCTGGCGCGCGTCGCTTCAAGCTGCGTGAACAAAAGCGCACTGAAGGCATTGAGCTCAACGATGCCATCTACAATAAGATTAAATCCTTCATTGAAGACTGATTGTGTTGACGCGGCGCTCCGCAGCAGACGGGGCGCCGTATTTACTTGGGGATTGTCAGAAGACAAAAATTGATTACCGTCCCTGCTACGAGTCATTGTAACATATTGGAATCAATGCTAAATAGTTGTGCCGCATCTCTATGGGAAGTAGTCAGTTTATAAGTTGTTCCTGGACCTTTCCTCAGGGGGGCAATATGGAAACAAGACGATATGGTGTCTACCCGTGGCCTGAACCGGCGGACAGGCAGCCGGCTCTCAACCTTTTCAAGGATCTAGCGGTAGCCGACATCTGTGACGCCATGGGGCGCAACTGTGCCTTCCCCTCGCAGATCAAACCACTTGGCAGGAGCGGTGTGCTCGGTGTTGCGGTCACGGTCAGTCTGCCGGCCAGCGAAAATCTTCTGCTCTACTATGCGCTCAACCACAGCCGGCCTGGTGACGTACTCATTGTTTCCTGTGCATCGTATGAAGAACGCGCTGTGCTCGGGGAAATCATGGCCATGCAAGCCGTAATGCAGGGAATTGGCGGTATCGTGGTAGACGGCGCTGTGCGTGATGTGGCGGCCTTGAAGCAGCTGGATATAGCCGTCTATGCCCGTGCCGTTTCTCCTAACGGCCCCTACAAGGGCGGAGCCGGTCTGGTGAACGCACCTGTGGCCATGGGCAACGTCGTTGTCAGTCCTGGTGACATTATTGTCGGTGACGAGGACGGTCTGGTTGCAGTTCCGGGGAAGGATGCTCAGGCCGTGGCGGAAAAGACGCGTGCCATCATGCATGCAGGGCTTGCCAGGCGCGATTGCATCAGTCAGGGGCGCATGCCGGATTATGCCTGGCTGGACAAGATGCTGGTTGAAAGCGGCTGTCAGTTTTTCACGAGACACGACTGAGCTTTCCCGGGGCACACAGGACGCAGCTTTAGAGGACGTCTCAAAACGCACAAGACTGTACATAAAAGCAGTGTGTTAAGATGGTGTATCCAGAGTTTTGAGATCTCCTCTTAATACTTCCCTATACCTAAGGCAGGGACTTCCCTCTTCTTCCATCGAGCCTTCCTGGCTTTTGCCTCCGAAGACAATCCACGAGCGCAGATTTGGGCATGTCCTGCCCTGTTTGTTTGCGCAGCAATACGCACCGGCAATGGGCAGAGTGATTTGGACTTTTTTTTCTAGCCATGAAGGTGTGAGTATGTTATTGTACCTCAATTCATGAAGAAGGATTCTCTGTCCATGGGGCCTTGGTTTTTTTTCATATATGAGGGATTCTTGATATGGTAGCCAGCTCTTTGATGTGGCTGCATGAAACATACTGCTAGGCGCTTTTGGGGGAGGGGGATTATGGCTTGCCAAAAACGCCGCATATCAGGCAAA
>CAZJPT010000279.1:0-2215 GCA_964547835.1 uncultured Desulfovibrio sp. | reverse complement strand
GATTCGCTTTCCGCAAGGTCCGCGTCTGGTGAATTGCTTATGGACAGTTCATAAGTCGCACGGACTGATACCTGTCGCTCTGCCCCCTATGCCAGGCCAACTCTACAGATAAGTGTGATTATTGCTGCAAATAACCCCGTGACAATCGCTGGCACATTATTACAATTACGCTGTATTCAGGAGATTTATTACTTATGCTGAACAAGGTTATGATTATCGGCAGGCTTGGACGCGATCCGGAATTGCGTTACACGTCCAATGGGACACCCGTGACATCTCTTAATATCGCCACTGATGAGTCCTATATTGACAGGGAGGGCGTTCGCCAGGAACGGACTGAATGGCATCGCGTCACAGTCTTCCAGAAGCAGGCTGAAAACTGTACCAACTACCTTTCCAAGGGAAGTCTGGTATACGTAGAGGGTTCGCTACAGACCCGCAAGTGGCAGGATCAGTCCGGCCAGGATCGCTATACTACGGAAATCAGGGCGCAGCGTGTCCAGTTCCTTGACCGTCGCGGCTTCAATGACGGCCAGCGCAGTGAAGACGGCAGCTATGCCGGCAATCGTCAGGAGCGCAGGCCCAGTAACTACGGCGGCTGGAGCAATCATCAGGGACAAGGACAGGGACAGGGACAGGGACAGCATACTGAGCAACCTGCTGCTCATCATACCCAGCAGCCGTACGTTCCTCAGCAGGCGCAGCCCGCTCCCAAGCCACAGCAGAACGTATTTCCCGCTGCCAAGGAGCAGGAAATCGGCACTCCCTTCCCGTCCGAGGCCGCCATGGACGAGGTTCCATTCTAAAATCGTCACTGCAGACCGTGCCGGGTCATTCTATGATGTGCGCGAGCCCTTTTCTCAGGGAAGGGGCCCGCGTTTTTTTGTATGGCATGCCTGTTTCCTGTACGGGGAAAGTCACGGGACCGTCAGAAAGTCCGATGAATCCATAGTCGCTGTGTGTGGCAATGAAGGCGGAAGCAGCGATGCCGGCACATATTTGCCCTGTGTGCTCAGAACAGAAGAACTGCAGGTCAGTATTTCAGACTTTTGCCTGTACAGGCAAGCCTCCAGGGAACTTGTCCCTCGCCTCTGCTCAAGCTGCTGCGGCCATGGAAGGGGTGTCAAAAACATGAAGCCCCCAATATGGAGGCTCCTGGTTCATGCGTCCGGCCGGTGGCAGACGCTTATCAGCTGTATGCAGTCGTTTAACGCAACTTTTTGTCGCGCAGATAGTTCACAACGCTATCCGGGAAGTCAGAGAAGACACCATCTACCTTAAGAACATCGAAGGTGACGTCAAGCGCTTCGCCAAAAGTGCGGAAGCCCTTGGGCAGGCTGTCCTTGCGCAGTGTCCACGTGTGCAGCTTCATGCCATGTTTTCTGGCTAGCTCGCCAAGGGGCGAAATGGTATAGGATTTGCTGTCTTCTGAGGGAACGGCGAGCAGGTTGAAATTAGGTGCAAAGATGGTGGCATATTTGGCGACATCAGCCACGCCCTCTTCAGTGCACAGCCACGCATGACGAGCCTTGTCGTCCCTGTGCCCCTGACCGCTGGCGGTGACGAGCATGCACAGTTCACCCTTCCAGCCGAGCTCACGGGCGCGAACAACACTATCATAGTCGAAAATTTGCAGGATGGCACGCGACTCGAGATTGTTGTAGCCGTACCTGGTCATCATCTCGATCGTGGCCTTGAGGATGTCGAGGCCCTGCTTCTCGAAGAATGCAGGTTCCTTCACTTCAACGTAGACACTGATATTCTGGCCGGTAGATTTGTTCAGGCCCTGAACCTGCAAAAATTCCTCTTCAAGGGAGGGAATACTGTAGTCGATGGGGGAGTCGGGGAAGCGGGCAGGGAAAATGGGTTTGCCAGTGGCGGGGTTGAAGCGCTCGGTGACACGCAGGCTCTTGAGCTCATCATAGGTGAAGTCGCAGGAATAGTAGCGTCCATCCGCACGAGCCCTGCCTGGGAATTTTTTTGCCACGTCAGTCGTTGTGTCAATGACGACGTCATGCATGACCATGAGCCTGCCATCCTTTGACATGACTACGTCCTGCTCAATGTAGTCTACGCCCATGGCGTAGGCCATGGCCTTGGCGGGCAGTGTGTGTTCAGGAAGATAGCCACTGGCGCCGCGATGAGCGGCGACATCGGGGCGATAACCCTCGACGGCGGCTGCAGGCTGTGCGAAGGCAAAGGCGGCGAGAAGCAC
>CAZJPT010000278.1:0-2259 GCA_964547835.1 uncultured Desulfovibrio sp. | reverse complement strand
TGCACTCCCATGCGCATAGGTCAGGCCCTTGGCTGGCGCGCCGGGACTCATCTTATTCTTGTCTGCTTTCCTCCAGACATGCGCGAACCGGACGCCGGCGACAAGGCCGCCGTCAATGAGGCTGCAGCCCTGGCTCTTGAATTCGACTGGCTCAAGCGTCTCACCGTGCTTGCTCCCTTCAGACCCGACCAGGCCCCTGCCTGGGCCACATGCCACGAAGACGCCTGCTGGGCTGTCGATCTGCCTGTAGCACAGCCACATGGCAAGGTGGCTAACATGCTGCGCCGTGCCACTCTCGACACCGACATCACCGTCTACGACACATGGACTGCTGATCACGAAAAGCTCGTCATGGAGACTGCGGACAGACTTGCCCGAAAGGATGGACCTGGACGTCCCGGAAATGACAGCCTCCTGCTTTTTTCGCGCATAGGCGAGCTTGTGGAACAGGGCGGAAACAGCATCTGCTGCTATTCCTGCAGACGTCACGACAATGGCAGCTTGTGCGGACTTGTAGTAGGCGATCACGCCTCCTATACCACGGCCTTTTATCTTTTCGCCTTTCGCACCCCAGACGCTCCCCCCGGCACGGCTGATGCCCTTCTCTATGCCCTGCTCGAACATAGCGCGGCTCTGGGGCAAAGTATCTGCAACCTGGGACTTGGCGTGCATGAAGGCATTCGCTTCTTCAAGAAAAAGTGGGGCGCCACAGCGCGCCTTCCCTTTGTGGAATGCTCCTGGGACAAGCCATCCCCGTCCTTCCTTTTCCGCCTGACCGGCTTCTTCGGCAAAAGGAGCTGAGCGCCGTGTTTACACGTCACCAATGCGATGATCCCTTGATTCAGGCCGAGGCCTCTCTCCCTTCCGGAATAAAACGTCTTTTCGCCCGCCTGAGCGGGGAGCGACGCCCGCTCAGTCACATCCAGGTGGAGGTGACCTCATTCTGCCCTGGCGCGTGTATCTACTGCCCCCGCGGCGTGCTTGGTGCAGACTGGCGTCCGAGGACCATGAGCGATGCGTGCTTCGCCTCCCTAGTGCCTCTCATGCTCAAGGCGGACCGCGTCCATCTCCAGGGATGGGGAGAACCCTACCTGCATGCACGCCTGCTGGACTACATGTCCTTGGCCCGCAAATGCGGCTGCAATGTTTCTACCACCTCCTGCGGGCTCTGCATGAACGAAGCGCTGGCAGCGGGCACGGTGCGCAGTGGCATGGACGTCATTGCCTTTTCGCTGGTAGGTACGGACGAAATCAGCAATGCGCCACGCAGAAACGTCCCCCTTGCAAAGGTGGAAAAAGCGGTGAGCCTGATTCATGCTGCAAAGGAAAGATACGGCGCAAAGACCCCTCGCGTCCATCTGTCCTACCTCATGCTGGCTGACCGCGAAGAGGCCCTGGACGGCCTGCCCAAACTCATGGAACTGTGGAATGTACCTGTCTGTGTGGTGAGCACCCTGGACATGCCTGTCCTGCCTGAGCACTGGCAATGGGCCTACAAGCCCGATGAAAGAGATAAGATAAGCCGTGCCCGGGAACGCCTGGAAAAGGTTGCCGCCCTGGCCAGAGCCATGGATCGATCCATACGCTTCTGCCTGCCCGGACCAGCCACGGGCAACTGCCGTGAGGACATGAAGCACAGCTGCTACGTGGATGCCGGCGGAGGACTGGCGCCCTGCATATATCTGAATCCTCCTTTCACGAAATCGGATCTGGCCCCCCATCTGTCTGGTGAAGCATCAGACGCGAACATGGCGGATTGGGGGCCAAGGCATGTGCTGGCAGGCAACGTCCTCGAGACGGATCCCGTACGCCTCTGGGAAAACGAGGACTACAGCGATCTGCGTAGTGCGCTGGCGCACGGGGTGGCACCCGCTTGCTGTGCTTCCTGCCCAAAACGTTTTGAATACATGTACTGAGCGCAGTCTTCTCACTTCTCCACGCCCGGTCCCTGGTCATTTTTCATATGTGGTCAGCAAAGTCACAATGTTCGCATTTCCTGTCTGCCTATAGCGGTTTCGTCACGAAGCTTAAGAGGAGATCTCAAAACTTAAGTTATAGGAATTGCTGTAAAAAATCTCAGCCAAGTCAGTCATCCCGACCCTGACGCCTAGGGGCTTAAGCGGCGGCAGCACGTTGCTCTTCCACCCAATTGAAGTAGTCAGCCCAGTCGATGTCGAGCATTTGTGCAACCAGCTCTTCCTTTGAGTAAAGACTTCCCAATCCGCTGCAATCACCGAAAGCCCAAACCTGACCAATATC
>CAZJPT010000277.1:0-2261 GCA_964547835.1 uncultured Desulfovibrio sp. | reverse complement strand
ATCATGCGACCTCTATTTGGAAAAATTCCCAAGTTATTTGCGGACAATTCCTTACTCAGCACAGTCCTGTAGACCCCACGGCCAGCCGTCCTGGTGACCGTGGGGTTTCTTTCGCCTGAGCCCTATCCGAGGCAATTAGGGTCAGCGATACGCAGCCTTGCGTGCGGGCGGTGTTGGGCGACAACAAAAATATCCCAAAATTCGGGTCCCTACCTCTCGGGGGGGGGGGCTCTGTTGATGTGGTATAAATTTTCGTAACAAAGAAAGGGTGTCCCCCCTCTTTGAAGCAAACAGCCCTGGGAGGCAAAACCAAGGTAGCCAATCGAGGCTGTTTGAAATCCTGATCGAGTGGCTAAGGAACTGTCCGGAAATAAATTGGGAAAGTGTGTGGCGCGAGCCTACTCGAGTTGAGCGTCATCCCGCCTCGGCTTGAAGCAGTGTTCCATGAGGAAACGACTACACAATGAGGCGTGCCTCGGCAAGGAATTTTTAACCAATTAATTTACGGACAGTTCCTTAGTGGCAAGAGTGTTGCGACGCTCTTCCTCAAGCTTTTCCTGTTCGGCCTTCCATTCAGCCTTGCGAATATTTTCCAGCTTAAGCGTGCTCCGGGCAAGAGTTTCCGCCTGTTGCTGGGTAAAGCCCGCCTCAATCAGCTCCTTGCTGAAGCCTAGAGAATCAAAAGTTGTCCCATCCATGCCCATGCCTCCGCGATGAAAGGGGTTGTAAACATGCAAAGCCGCCCCAATCGCCTGGCGAAGGAGCGGCTCAGTCACTGGCCGGCTTAAGGCCGGATTATGTGTGGTGTCGGTCTGACAAGGGCTCCTCAGCTGTCATAGCCCATCTGCCGACGCAGCCAGGTCCTGACCTCACCAGTAGGTGCGCTGATGCCGCGCAGACCGTGATTTTCTCTCTCAAAGCCCGGGAGAAGGCTGTCGGGCATGTCCATGACAAAGAGATCTGTGGCGCCGTCAGTGTTGCGGTGCACCAGACGGATGACCGGCTTCACACCCCATGTGTCCACCACAAAATAATACGATTCGTCACTCTTGGAGCGCACTGGCGGATACTCGGCATGCCAGTCGTTGTTCCCCCACTCCAGATACATGGTAACGGCGTGTTCAGGAGTGAGATTCCAGGAGATGTCAAGCGTAGAGAAATCGTTGAGGTGAGCCATGATCTTCCTCCTTGAAGTGATATGACTCACTCTTATCAATAATAATTCTCTTTTGCAATAAAATTTTAAAGTTGCTTCTGTTTTTTTTCGGGCACACGGGACAATATCTGACGACACAGGCCCATAAGGGCATCGTACTCATGACGCCGCAGCCGGGCTCTGGCAAAAAGACGTCGCCAAGGCATGAGAAAGTAAGCGGGATTGTCGCCGTGCAACGCATCAAGACGCAGCAGCGCCTTTTCAAGACGCGCCATAAGCCGCTCCTCATCGGCCACCGTGATGCTTCTGTCCGCATCAGGCGTACTCATGGGCGTTTGCATGGCTTGACGATGTTCATGGGCGCAGGCGTACAACATGAGCAGGACAGCCTGGGCCAAGTTGAGAGAGCTGGCTTCATCTGAGGCAGGAATGGTGGCTATGTGCTGGCACAGCTCTATGTCCGTGTTCTCAAGCCCCCTGTCCTCGGAACCGAAGACTAGGGCTGCCTTTTCCCCGCGGGCCATGGTGCGGCTTATTTTTACGGCAGCCTCCTCGGGCGAGAGCAGCGCCCTGCGCCAGCCGCCAGTCCTGGCCGTAGTGGCAATGGCCAGCTGGCAGTCCCCCATGGCAGACAGCACATCAGGCTTGACCGTGACTCTGGAAAGCAGGCCCTGTCCTTTGGGCGTGGCCAGGGGAGCGGCCTTTTCAGGCAGCCAGCGCTCAGGTGTCACCAGCGTCAGTGCGTCACATCCCATGTTGACGCAGGCGCGGACGGCCATGCCGACGTTTTCCGGAAAGCGGGTGTTGACGAGCACCACGCGCAGACCATGCAGCAGCATGTGTTAGCAACTCCATATACATCACAACGGGGCTGACGCACCATGCGCCGGCCCCGTGAGAAAAGCGTCTGACACAACAGGCTGCCCGGACTCAACAAAGAAAGGAGCCGGTTGCCTGCAGCAGTACGTGTTCAGCACCCGGGGGCAGTGTTTCGTTCCTGGGAACCCAGTCGAAGTGGAAGGGCAGTGCGTTGGGATCGGGCCAGATGGACTTTGACATCCTCCCCCGCCTGAAGGCGGGGGATTCCTATCGGTAGCGGCTCTAA
>CAZJPT010000276.1:0-2276 GCA_964547835.1 uncultured Desulfovibrio sp. | reverse complement strand
GGGAGCGTGAAATCAAGAGCCGGGAGCGCAAGCTCGAGGACATCGGAGTCCGCCGGGATGAGCGCCAGGAAAAAGCCACGGCCAGGGAGCAGGAGCTTATCGTTCAAGAAAAGGAACTGACCCGTCGCGAGCGCAAGCTCGACGAAGACGAGCAGTACCTGCAGACAAGAATCGATGAGCAGGAACGAAAGCTGGAGGAAATAGCCGCTCTCACTCCGGAACAGGCGCGCGAGCTCCTTATGGCCGAAGTCAGGCAGAAAAGCCTGCACGACGCCGCTCGCATGGCCAGACAGATTGAGAGCGACGCCAGGGAGCAGGCGGACCGCAAGGCCAAGGAGATCTTGAGCCTGGCGATACAGCGGTATGCCGGCGATTATGTGGGCGAACAGACAGTCACTGCAGTCAGTCTGCCGTCTGAAGATATCAAGGGCCGCATCATCGGACGCGAGGGGCGTAATATTCGTTCTCTTGAGGCCGCTACAGGTGTGGATCTCATCATTGACGACACGCCGGAAACGGTTATTCTGTCCGGTTACAGTCCTTTGCGTCGTGAAATTGCCAAGATGGCCCTGGAACGTCTGATTCAGGATGGGCGCATTCATCCTGCCCGTATTGAGGAAATGGTGCACAAGTGCACACAGGAAATGGATGTGCGCGTACGCGAAATCGGCGAGCAGGCTACCTTTGATGCCGGGGTGCACGGCATTCATCCGGAGCTTGTGCATCTGCTCGGGCAGCTGCGCTACCGTACCAGTTTCACGCAGAACGTGATGCAGCACTCCCTGGAGGTCTCCGCGCTTTGCGGCCTTATGGCTGCCGAGCTGGGAGTCGATGAGAAGAAGGCCAAGCGGGCCGGCTTGCTGCATGACATAGGCAAGGCGCTGGATCACGAAATCGAAGGACCGCACGCCCTCATCGGCGCGGACGTGGCCAAGAAATACAACGAGAACAGGGAAATAGTGCACGCCATCGCTGCCCATCACGAGGACGTGCGTCCTAACTCCGTGCTGGCAGTGCTTGTGCAGGCAGCTGATTCCATCTCCGGTGCCCGTCCTGGCGCCCGCAAGGAGCTTTTGGAAAGCTATGTCAAGCGTCTGGAAACCCTCGAAGCCATAGCCATGAGCTTTGAGGGTGTCTCCAAGGCCTATGCCATTCAGGCAGGTCGCGAGGTACGCGCCATGGTTAACGTGGACACTGTGGATGATGACATGACCTATCTGCTCTGCAAGCAGATTGCTGAGAAAATTGAACGCGAACTGACCTATCCGGGGCAGATCCGTGTCACCGTTATCCGCGAGCGTCGCGCCGTGGTCTGTGCCAAGTAGCCGGGCACTGTGCCAGCTGCAGCAAAAGGGAGGACTTCTGTGCGCAGATCCTCCCTTTTTTGGCGCGTCTGCAAGGCGCGCCAGAGCCGGACTCTTAGTGACGGTGATGACAGGAACAGGAATTGTCAGCACCAAAGGGCAGCAGCGTGCCCTTCAGGTAGGCGTCAAGACATTGCGCTACAGTCGTGTTGAAGCCGGCGTGATAGACGGTGATGCCGGCCTGTGCCATGGCTGTGAGGGGACGCATGCCCATGCCGCCGCAAACTATGGCGGTCACGCCCCTGGAGGACAGCATCTGCACCGGGGCCGTGCAGCCGCCGTGTTCGTGCGGAATGCCGGGAGCAACGGTGACGGTGCGCACCTGACCGTCTTCAACTTCAACGACAGTGAAGCATGAGCTCTTGCCAAAGTGCATACCCAGAGCGGCGTCAAGGCCGCCGGGACTGGCGGAAGGAAAGGCGACAAAAGTTCGCATAACAGTCTCCTTGTGTGCCAATACAGGAAAGAGGGCCGCGTCAGTCCAGGGATGGCGCGTCAGCAAAGGGGATGAATCCGGCGCACGCTGCCCCGTTCAACAGGACAGACCAGTATGCCGGCTCCAGTCAGGGCCTGGAAAACTCCGGGGTCTATGGACCGGTCTTTGAACTACAAGATAAATACAGATCCGCCCTTGACAACTGCGCTGGCAATGAAGTCGCCAGGCTGGGAGTAGCCCAAAAGTTCTGTAATTTCATGTAATTATGGACAGTTTAAGGAAACATGGGGAGGAAGTGCCTTTTGTTTCTGACACACCCTCAAGTGCCCTTCTCAAATAATCAGACCGTTCACGACATCCGGGTGGGCAGGGTGAAGCAGAAGATGCCGGGTTGCTTCCGCTCAATACTCTGGCAAATTGCCCTAGTGTCAAGTTTGTGAATTTAGTGATTGAATTTTGACTGAGCCCATAATCAT
>CAZJPT010000275.1:0-2296 GCA_964547835.1 uncultured Desulfovibrio sp. | reverse complement strand
GGGAAAAGCGAAAATCTCGATCCCCCAAAAAATACCCCCTCGGACGACGCTTTTGCGTGACCGGTGTTCCCGTTTGGCGAAAATTTAGGGATATCCGGGGCAGCCTCAAAGGTACTCAAAGGCCTCCTGCATCACCCGAATTTCTTCCGGTCGAGCTTTGGCCAAGGCTGCTTCCTGCTTCCAGAAAGAGACGGCCCTGCGTATCTCGCCCAAACGTTCTTTGGCTTCAGTTTTCCTCAACCGGAAAAACTCAGCAGCCTCCAATGCGTCTTCAAGATTGAACATGTCCAACTGATCGATGATGGCCGTATGGAGGTACGCTTCCTTTTCCCCTGGGTGCGATGTTTCGAGATCATAGACAGGCGAGAGACGCCACCCAAGCCTGTCGCGAAGAAAACCATGATTTCTGGGGTGGTCGTCCACGTTGTACACGCACATATTGAAGACCATGCGCGACCACAGTTCACGCAGATCTTCATTTGGCGAGGCACCTTCGGCCTGAATGGCAGCAGCTATATCCACGTAGCTTGTGCGATCTCCATCCCGTAACCAGAGGAGGCTCATGGCAGAGATAAAGGGAATGCGATCCTCTCCGTCTCTGTCGAAGCGACCTACAAGCAGGACGTTTCTGTCGGCGACCTTGTGAAGTTTGAAGTCAGGCGTCTTCAGCCCAGCTCGTTGTGCCAGTTTGAGTGTCACGTATTCCCAGAGAGGGATATCGCGAACATCGTTTGGTCCTGGAAATTTGGCAATATAGAGTTCGTTGTTTGTTCCGCTGACTGAGGTCTTTGGCCGAGCTCCTCCAAGAGAAGAGCCTGGAGCAATCAAAAGACGGAGATCAGATTTGCTTTCCTTGTTCCTGCAAATATTTTGGGAAGCGTGAAGAAGCTTGGGCAGATAGATGAGAGGCGGAACGCTATCCCTTTCGTATTTTTGCAAAAAAGTAGTTCCGTTATCCGCAGAAATGCGGATTGCTCCCTGGCGGGTGAAGTCGTTGATACGTAGCAGAAAGTCTGAATCAAGCAATGCGCGGGGCTTGCGATTTTCCTCTCTTGCAAGACCTCGTTCCTGGCGGAGCAGCATGACACGTCCCCAACGGTCAGGTGAGCAATCTTGAAAACATAGGAATAGCCCTTTACATGATTTTGGCTGCATATCGAGTGGCAGATCAGGTCCGAGCGCAAAGCTGTACGGTGCCAAAAGCCATTTTTCGTCATATGCAAAAAATGACGAGATCTTCCCTCTGGTTTGGTTGATCCAGAGTGTGCCTACGAGGAGAAGTTCCTTGCGTTGCAGATATATGCCGTACTTATCAGTCATCTAGACTTCAGTCTTGGGCAGCCGGGCACGCTTTGGCAGTCGTTCCTCGTCGAGCAGGAGCCCAAACATGTCTTGCTTTTGATCAAGAAGATTCGAAAGCGGTGTTTCAAAACCGAGGGCATAAAGTACTGAGGCAAAAATTCCAATACTTACACCCGGGTCGCCTTTTTCGATATTGGAAAGTGTCTTGACGGAGATGCCCGCACGTTGCGCAACTAGGGACATGGGCAACCTCCGCCTCAGACGAGCGGATTTGAGATCGCAACCAAGTTTTTTGATGGATCGAGAAACCACATAATTAGGGTGCATATCTAACTCGAAGTATTCTACGTGTTAACTATGGTTAAGAGTAAAAATAATTCCGCTTAAATCTACTGTCAAGGACATGTCTGGCTCGGGATTATGCCCCCCCTGCAGGCGCAAGCGAGCACCCTCCAGCAGGAGTACAGCCAGAGCCTGAGAGGGCAACAAATGTGTCGCAACGGGAAACCATCTCATGAGCAGAGGTATGGCACCGACACTGCTCGTTGCCAGAACACGACTAACGACAACCGCGAACTACCCGCGTGCATATAGTACCATGTCGGCAAAATCGAGTTTGGGCAGCCCTTTGACATTGCCTTGTGTCTTCAGGCTGACCGTTATCACGCTCAACAAAAGATCGAGGTATCCGTTCATGGGGTAGCAGGAGCCAGCCTCAATTGTGCGCGAATTGAGATGGCCTGACGCTTCAGTTCGGAATAGCGTGAGAGGTCCTGAAGCTGCAGGCAGCTCTTGATCGTCCCTTGCATCAGGCTGGCAAAGGACCACAAATTCAACCTGCAGGTCAGCAGGACCGGGTACATTCTTATCGCCCGGCGCAGACCGCATTTGTCTTCAGCACTCGCAGGTGACACGCACCACCCCCTGAACGGATACAGTCCGACATTGGGCAGAGTGATTTGGATATTTTTCTAGTCATGAAGGTATGAGTATG
>CAZJPT010000274.1:0-2315 GCA_964547835.1 uncultured Desulfovibrio sp. | reverse complement strand
CCATCATGGGCCCCTCGGGCTGCGGCAAATCCACCATGCTGCACGTACTTGGTCTTTTGCACGCGCCGGACTCCGGCACAGTGGAAATTCTCGGCAAGGACGTGCTCAAGCTGGATCGCGAAGAGACGGCGCGTTTTCGCCGTGACAACATCGGCTTTGTCATGCAGCAGAGCAACCTTTTCGACCACTCCACAGTTTTTGAGAACGTCGAATTTCCGCTCATCTACAAGAACGTGCCCGACTCCGAGCGCTGGCCGCGAGTCATCCGCGCTCTGGAACTGGTTCGTCTCTCCTCACGCGTGCACTACCGCAGCAACCGCCTCTCCGGCGGCGAACAGCAGCGCGTGGCCATAGCCAGGGCCATGGTCAACAAACCCCGTGTGCTCATGGCAGACGAGCCTACAGGCGCCCTGGACCAGCACACCAGCCGTCTTATCATGGAGAATTTCCGCACGCTCTGCCACAAGGGCGGCGTGTCCATGATAATGGTGACGCACGATGCCAATATGGCCGAGTTCTGCGACTCGGTCTACACACTGGAAGAGGGCGTGCTCGTCTGCCAGCGCAGGCAGATTCCCTCCGTGAGCTCCCAGGGAGGCACGGATCTGCTGTGCGGCCCTGAAATCCGCCTGAGGGCCGCCATGGTGTCTGGTAACTTTCTGCGCGCCGAGGGCGAAGGCCCCAGGGCCGTGGCGCATCTGCTGCATGAAAAAGGCCTGCTCACCCATGTGGTCACCCTCAAGGGCGGCACTCTGCTCGGCAAGGAAATGGAGTCCTATTCTCTGCCCATGCCCGTGTGCCACATGGGCGGCATACGCGCTACGGCCGTCATGCGCGCCTGGTTTGGCGGCGGCCAGTCTGTTCCTGCACAACGCGCCCGGGATGCCGGTATTCTGCGCCACGTGCTCAAGGGATCGTGCTCGCCGCGCTGGGCCAGGGCTCAGGGCTCGGAACTGGCCAGATGGGCCAGGGTAGAGGGCGTGGAGTTCCTCTATGCAGCTGGCGGTCGCAGAGCGCCTGTGGTCTGCTGGCTGGCCTCAATATTCAGCGGTCTGCCTTTTGCCTTTGAAGTGCGTGACACCGACCGCTGGCTGGCGCAGGCTGGCAGCCCCGATGTTGTGGATGCTCTGCGCATTCTTGCCCGGGACGCTGTCTTCGTGCGCTGTGCCACGCAGGATGTGCTTGAGCGCCTGCGTGCCATTCTGCCCGCAGAATGCGCCGCACACTGCCGTTTTGTACCAGATCCTGTGACGCTGGCCCCAATGGACGAGGAGATTGCCATCTGCCAGACGCACGAGACAGGCAACCTGCTGCACGTTCTGGCCTGTGGCTCACTTGAGCGCCGCAAGGGCATGGACGTACTTTTGCGGGCCCTGGCCATAGTCAAGGCCGGAGGTCACGAATTCCGCTGCACCATTGCCGGCGCAGGACCTGAGCTCAAGGCTCTGCGTGCCCAGGCAAAAAAACTGGGGCTCAGCGACATGGTGACCTTTACGGGTTTCGTGCCGCATGCCAACATGAATTCTCTCTTTATGGATGCGGACCTTTTTGTGGCACCAGGTGTGGCCAGAGACAGGGAGCCCGCTGACGGCATTCCCTCGGCACTGGCAGAGGCCATGGCCTTCTTCCTGCCAGTGGTGGTCAGCGATCTGCCCGGGCAGTGCTGGCTGGCAGACCGGGCAGGCCGTATTGTTCCGCAGGGCGACGACAGGAGGCTGGACGAGGCTGTTGCGTCCCTGCTGGGCGAGCAGCGTCAGGACCAGGAGCGTCGCCTGCTTCTCGGACAGGCCGGGCACGAGCGTGTGATGGATCTTTTGGGCGGCGTAGGCGAGCATCTGGCCGGCCTCTTTGAGCCGCTGTTGCGCCGGAAAACAGGTACTGCAAGGTGTGAGGCAGGAGATAAGCCGGACAAGGCGGGAGACGATGCATGCGTAAGAGCGGTCAAGTCAGGCAGAAGGACGAGACACAGTTAATGCAGTCACAGGCGCCACTGGACATGGAGCCGCCACTGGTCTTTGCCAGACCGCGCCCCAGGCGGGGTTGTGCATTCTGGCTGCTTGTGCTCATCCTCATCGTCGCTGCAGGCGGTACCGTCAGCTGGCAGTTTCTGGATGAAAAGGAGCGTGACGACCTTGGCCAGCAGCTGTCCGAGCTTGTTGAGAGCTCGCCACTGGATTTTTTGCGTGACCGCGTGATGCCGCATCTGGAGACCAGACCGCCTGTACCGCCCAGTAACCAGACCGGGGACAGCGGCGTCATTGTTCTTCCTGACAGCCGGGGAGCCCTGGTGAGTGGGCCCACTACACCGCAGGCTG
>CAZJPT010000273.1:0-2328 GCA_964547835.1 uncultured Desulfovibrio sp. | reverse complement strand
TTTCAAGGAAGCCCGCTACGAGATAAGGGGGTAGGGGACGGGAGGATGTGCGGCTACAAGATGCCGCCCTTGGTCGAGTGCCTGCGACTGGGTGCATGGCCGCCGTGTGTCCCAGCAGGAGGCACCCCTCGGCACTCCCGCAGCCTTCTGGCCAGACCACACATCTAATAGCTTTTGCCCGCTATGAGCCGTGTGCTCCCCATTGTCGATGCGGCCCGATAGGCGATAAGGAATCATCCGCAAATAACTTGGTAATTTTTCCAAATAGATGTCGCATGATGAGCGTTCTGCATGGTCCGCGTTTGGCAAATTGTTTACGGACAGTGCCTAAGGAACCGTACAAAAAAAACTTAGAGGAGATCTCAAAACTCTGGATACATCATCTTAACACAGTGCTTTTATGTACAGTCTTGTGCGTTTTGAGACGTCCTCTTAATCTGCCCGGAAGCTGCTGGCCCGCATCTGATACGGAAGTGAAACAGCTGTAGAGACATGAAACTCTTAAGTTATTTCTTAACAGTTCCTAATCTACGGCGCAATTGCCAGTGACAACT
Source organism: uncultured Desulfovibrio sp. (assembly GCA_964547835.1). Lineage (GTDB taxonomy): Bacteria > Desulfobacterota > Desulfovibrionia > Desulfovibrionales > Desulfovibrionaceae > Desulfovibrio. The sequence goes on along the minus strand of CAZJPT010000273.1, from coordinate 1,774 downwards.
CCAGCCTTCCTCCTTGCCGTGCTGATTACCCTTGACTGTCATGCATACGTCCCGTCCGCCGCCTCAGCCTCGATGATGCACGCTTGACCTGAGTGTGCATGGCAGCGGCGGTGATGATGGCATTTTGGGTGTCGTGCTTGCGGATCAGCTGCGTCGCGTGGGCAATTTCGTTTCTCTTGTCGTCCAGCAGCTCCTGAGCCTGCACGATGCTGGAGGACGTCTCGCAGACAGAAAGCCAGCGTCTGCCCTTGCCGACCGTAATTTTGCTGGCCCGAATTGCTTGCCCGTCACGGTCGCATGACCAGGAGTATCCCGGAGCTGCTTCTCTCGTCCCAAGTTCTCTCTCACTCAGGGTGCCATTTCAAGGAAGCCCGCTACGAGAGAAGCGGGCAGGGGACGGAAGATGTGCGGCTACAAGACCACCCTGGTCGAGTGCCTGCGACTGGGTCCATGGCTGTCGTGTGTCCCGGCAGGCGGCACCCCTCGGTTACTCCCGCAGCCTCCTGGCCAGACCCCACGTCCGATAGCTTTCGCCCGCAATGAGCATTGGCGTGCAGTGATGGAGCAAACAATCCAGCGAGGCCGTGGCCGTCACTGCATCACCAAAGACCGGCCCCCCACTCACCGGGCATGCTGGTCATGATGATGCTCCTGCGCTCGTACCGGGGCGATTTCAGCTCAAACAGGAGCTGGCCCCCAAGCGGGCTGAAAGGGACGAATCCAGGCGCATCAAGGATACGCAGACACGGCTTACTCACCTAATGAATCATCCGCAAATAATTTGGGAATTTTTCCAAATAGATGTCGCATGATGAGCATTCTGCAGGGTCCGCGTTTGGTAAATTGTTTACGGACAGTACCTAACGGAACTTCTCGTCGATGGAGCCCGCTCTGCAGGCCTTCTCCATCTGCTCCATCAGCCGCGTCACCGGGTAGAAACGCAACCGGCTTCCACGTTCCAGCGCCAGCTGCCCCGGGGTTATGCTCAGATGCGTCTTGCCGACCCCGGAGGCCTCTTGAGGACCACGTTCTCACCACTGGCTATCCACTCTAGTACTTTATATTTGAAATTCGTTAAGCACTTTAACAAGACATGAGTCGAGTTTTCGGCTCCGTCAACTACTTAACGAATTTACGACACGAAATACTAGGAAGACGAAGTCGCGTATCCTCCCCGGGCCCATCGACGGCTGGAACGACATGTCGAAACTATTCATGGTCGCCATGAAGGGGACGTGGACGCTCATCTGCGCCAGGCGCATCCGGTTCTCGTCCCGTTGCGCCACACCTTCCAGAAGACGTACTCCAGCGTCTCCCGCGGGGTCATGTGGCGCTGGCCGCCGTCTCCACCCGGTCAATTGGTTGCGGATGGTATCCGTTCAGGGGGTGGTGCGTGTCACCTGCTGGAGCTGAAGACAAATGCGTTCTGCGCCGGACGATTAAGGATGTACCCGGTCCTACTGACCTGCAGCTTGAATTTGTGGTCCTTTGCCGACCTGATGCAAGGGGTGATCAAGAGCTGCCTGTAGCTTCAGGACCTCTCACGCTATTCCCAACTGAAGCGTCAGGCCATCTCAACTCGCATTCAATTGAGGCTGGCTCCTGCTACCCCATGAACGGATACGGATATTCTTGCCACAAATTGTTGCCGCCGGACCATCATTTCGCATTATCACAGTTCGCATTGCCGTGCCCATTGCCAACCGGATCTCCCCAAAGGGCCTTCCACTCGCAGATCAGTTTGAGGGCAGCCATGGGTGTCAGGTTTTCGGGA
>CAZJPT010000272.1:0-2341 GCA_964547835.1 uncultured Desulfovibrio sp. | reverse complement strand
ACGGCCGCAACACCAGCGCCGAGGTGCTCGGACACCGCGAGATCGTCATGACCAAGCTGTACGAGAGCGCCTAAACGCTGACCCCAGCGGAATCATCCATCATGGATAATTAGAGAGGGCTGGACTTCCATAGGAAGTCCAGCCCTTGAAATCAGGTGAGGTGGCAGTTTTGCTTCACTGCAGCTTGATGTGATAGTGATGGTTTCGGGTGACGATGCGGCTGTGCCTGAATTCCACCACATTGTCCTTGACGTCATAGGACTTGCGGCGCACTTCAAGCAGAGGTTCACCGGCAGCCACGTGTAGTGCCCGCATGTCAGCCTCGTCTGCAGGGCAAGCGCCGAGTACTTCAGCAGCGCGCACGATGTGGATGCCGTACTTCTGCTGATAGTATTCGTAGAGGGTGTTTGGTATCTGCTCAATATTTGTGTTGAAGTCGGGAAAGCGATCCGCAGACAGGACAATGCGTTCGTTGATGACGGGATTGTTGTCCAGGACGCGCACACGCTGTATGCGAATAACCCGGGCATACTCAGACACTCCCAGCTCGCTGGCGTACTCAGCTCCGGCAGTGCCGATATCTACGTGATCCGTGCGGGACAGCGGGTACACCCGCTTGCCGGCATTGTCGTAGAGCATAAAAAAAGGAAATAGTGTGCTGTCGGCGTCAAGAACAGCCACGGCCGTACCCTTGCCCTGATAGCGGACTACGTGTTTTTCCGCAGTCAGATCATTAAGAGCCTTGCGTAGTGTGCCTTGACTGACACCATATTCCTTGGCTAGAGCCATCTCGCTCGGAAGAAAGCTCCCCGGGCCCCATTCGCCGGAATAGATACGGTCAAGGATGGAGAGCTTAATCTGCTTGTAGAGCGGAGTGTAGGTGATGTTTTTCACAGGAATGCTATTTCCTCATAAATTTAATTTAGTTAGAAAAACTAGCGATAGAAGATTTCCTTGTCAAGAGCTGTGTTTTTGGTATTCAGAGGAGATCTCAAAACTCTGGATACACCATCTTAACACAGTGCTTTTATGTACAGTCTTGTGCGTTTTGAGACGTCCTCTCAATATTTATTATTGATGCTGTCATATGAACAACAGGAGAATTTATGAAGTCCATAGTTATAACAGAATTTATGGATGATAATGCGGTAAAAACCCTGTCAAGCCGCTTTGATGTTATTTATGATAAGACATTGTGTGGCAAAGAAGATGAACTCCTCAAGCTTACAGCTGGGTGTGATGCCATAATCGTGCGCAATAAGACGCAGGTGCGCGGTGCCCTTTTAGATGGCGCGAAGAATCTGAAGGTAGTGGGACGCTTGGGCGTTGGACTTGACAACATTGATACCGCAGCCTGCAAAAGCAGAAATATTACGGTCATTCCCGCTACCGGTGCCAACAACGTTTCTGTTGCTGAATACGTGCTTGCCGCCCTGCTCATGCTGGCTCGAGGCAGTTATCACAGCACTGCCGATGTGGCGGCCGGCTCCTGGCCTCGTGAACGACTGATTGGCGGCGAGATTTTTGGCAAGACACTGGGATTGATAGGTTTTGGCGGCATTGCCCGTGACGTGTGCGTGCGTGCCAGGGCCTTTGGTATGCGGGTAACAGCCTATGATCCATTCATTCCAGCTGACAGCCCTGTCTGGAAGGAATACGGCGTCTCTCCCATGGCACTGGACGATATGCTTGCAGAAGCGGACTGCGTCAGCTTACACGTTCCTCTGACGGACGATACAAGGAAGTTAATCAATGTGAAACGACTCGCGTCCATGAAACAGGGTGCTCTTCTCGTCAACACTGCCAGGGGGGGCATTGTGGATGAGGACGCACTTGCCGAGGCCTTGATTGCAGGCAGACTTGGTGGCGCCATGCTTGACGTTTATGCAAGCGAGCCTCTGCCCGCCGGCAGCCGGCTGGCCGGGGCCCCCAATTGTCTGATGACGCCGCACATTGCCGGTGTGACCCATGAGTCCAACACCAGGGTCAGCTCCATGATCGCTGACAAAGTCGCTGAAGCGCTGGGAGATTAACCTCTATGAAACTTTCTTATTCTGAAATGCGTGACCTGGGTATGGCTGCCTTCAAAGCAGTGGGCGTTCCAGAGAAAACAGCTGCCATCGTCACAGAAGCCTTGATTCTCGCTGAACTGGACGGGATGCCGTCCCACGGCTTCAACCGCATACCCTTCTACGCCGGCCAGGCGAAATCAGGCAAGGTTGTGGCTGCGGCCGAGCCTGAAGTCACGCAGACTGGTCCTTCTGTGGTTGTTGTGGACGCCAAATACGGCTTCGCTGTCCCTGCCATATAGGTGGGCATGGCCATTGCCATGCCTTTGGCC
>CAZJPT010000271.1:0-2352 GCA_964547835.1 uncultured Desulfovibrio sp. | reverse complement strand
TGAGGAACTCATGTTGCAGGATTGCCTCGCTGCGTGAAACTTGGAAACAGGTGTAATTTGCGGATAGTCGCACATAATAACTTGTCGCTACTCAAGCACAGTTGAAGGTCGCAACAAAGCCATGAGGCCAGTTACCTCACGCGCTTTGGCCACGCCACGCTCTCCTCCAAGCCCATCCCATGCCTGCCTGATAACTATTAGATTTTCCATTGCCAGTTTTACTGACCATTTGTCCATGTGCTGTTCTTTATAGACGGTCATCAGTTCATCGGCTAGAGCTGTAGCTGCCACCCACTGTTCCGCACGTATAAGCAGTCGGCACTGTTCCATGCGCAACATCAAACGATCAGTAGTCTCCCGAACACGAAAGAATTCCTGATCCAGTCTGTCCAGGGCAGCGGTCTTGCGCCCCTCAAAGAACAGACCTCGCGCCTCGTCGACAGCCGCAAGAACAGGTGATGACTCCTCCGAAACATCTGAGCGCGATGTTAATGCACGTAACCATGCTCTGGTAGAATCGTCAGCAAACGGTGTGCCATCATCAAATGTCAGCTCTTCCACTCCCGGCAGCCGGCGAAGCAGTATTTCTACTTCCCCGTTCACCACCTGGAGCGCGTTTGCAAATTCTGGACCACAATTCTCGAGGGCCTGGGCAGCAAGGTACTGGGCGTCCAGCCACCACATGTTTGTCAGAAAGAGATCCTGGGCAGCCAGGGCAGCCTGTGGATACCGTCTGGCATTAAGCTGATTATGAACAGCTTCCTTTAAGTCAAGGGGGGGCGCGGGAATAGCAGTTTGTCGTCCCTGAGCTGGTGGCAGGTTGTGCAGTCTGCCCCATAGGGCAAACCGTGAGAGCTGCCAGCCAAAGCTGTCAGCATGATTGGCGCAAAGAACAATATTGGCAAGCTGCAGGGCATAGCGACTAAAGGTGGACAAATTGTCCTGCAAGCGTTCCCCCAGGAGAGGAGCCTCAATATAGGAGCCTTCTCCCTTTGATGTCGCTGTTGCTAGCGGAGCTGGACTTTGATGGTCAGCTGATTCCCGTTCCGGGAGGTTTGCTGTTGCCGTCTCTTCCACTGGCTCTGCTTCCGGTGTGGGTGTGGAAACAGGCAGTCTGTCCACCTGTTGCATGAGAGCACGCAGAGGTGGAAAATCAGGCATCAATTCACCGAGTGTTTCATCCAGATCGTGAAGGACCGTGCGTAGATGATCCACTGTAACGCTAGGAAACGGCATTGTTGAAGGCGTTTCGTCTAAGGCTGTTTGCAGCAATGCCTCGGTGCATTCACGCCACCAGGTGAAGGCGTTGATGCGGCGGCGCATGCGCTTGAGCGTGGGAAAGCCTGTCTCCCAGTATGTTTTGCACAGCACGTTCAGCAGTTCACAGCCATCAGCCATGCCTTCCAGACCGTGAAGTTTGGAGAAGGCGTTTGCCGTGTAGCAGGCGACTTGAAAATCCTTGGATTTCTCCTTGAGGATGAGCAGCCCCATGTTGCGCACGACCTGCCAGTTACAGACAGCATTGCTACCCAAGGCCGTCAGCTTGTCTATTTCCTCAAGCAGTGTGGAATATTCCGGTTCATAACGCGCTTCAATACCGCCTGGGGACTCCCCGGGGATAGGGGTAGCGGCAATTGTGACGAATTCGTTTCCCATAGTGGATGCCGTGGCGAACGAAGCCGTGAGATTAGTTGACTCTGGCGGCCGCAGCCTTGCGCGAGGCGGCTTCTATCTCGCGCGAAAGTTCGTCGGCAGCCGCGCCGTCAGCGCTATTCTGACGTGCGCACAGTAGCAGGGCCTCTTTTGATTCCAAAGCCAGCGTATAGCTTTCATAGGGTGTGTTCTTGTAGAAAGACACGCTGACGTTGGGGTAGTCCTTCCGGTATTTTTTGTAAATTCTCATGGGACCACCTACGCTGCTGCCCGCGGGCATGGTCGCAAGATCATTTCCAGTGATATGAAAGCGATTTTTGGCCATGGCCAGAATGGATTCGCCGTCCTCGCCACTCAGATAGATGCCTGCCGTCTGGCCCGTAGATGGACAGAAAGCCACAAAGACAAAGGGAAAGAGTCTGTTGCGGACACTGGATGTAAAGGACATAACCTCACAGCCATAGGCTGATTTCGTGGTGGTAAGCAGGTACTTGTTGCGCTTGATGGCCTGTCTGAATTTCCTGGGCGAAGCTTCCAGTGTAAGTCCGAACACTTCATACTCCAAAGGTGCCGGCTTTTTGGACAGGCCGCCCTGTGCAAAGACTGCTTCAGTTGGGAAAAGAGCGGTGGCTGTGGCTGATGCTGCCAGCATCAGCACTGCAAACATCGCCCTTGCCCCTTTCATCGCAGCACCGTGAC
>CAZJPT010000270.1:0-2389 GCA_964547835.1 uncultured Desulfovibrio sp. | reverse complement strand
ATCCTCGCGACAGGCTCTCCAGAACCCGGCTATTTGTCGGGTGGAAGTAAAGCCCAGTCCTGCGCACATCATCCGGACGAGAAGAACGATATAGGCCGGATAGACGACCTTTTCCCGATCACGAGTGTGTGGTTGCGCAAATTATCAAGGTTTAGTGGGGTGACTCGTCAGCCCTGTGCTGGCGAAAAATGGGTTTGCTGGTCGACACACTGATCCTGCCGTCGGCCAGACGCCAGAGCTCGTCCGAAGTTGCACGCAAAAATTCCATATCATGCGAAACAGTTATTCTGGCCACTGGGAGATGGTCGAGCATTTCCCGAAGGCGTGCCACAGCGCGTTCGTCAAGGGCAGCCGTTGGCTCGTCCAGCAGCAGGGCCCTGGGGCGCATGGCCAGCACTCCGGCCAGAGAGACCATTTTTTTCTCTCCTCCGGAGAGTTGGTGCGTCAGTCTGTCCTCAAAGCCGTGCAGATCAAGATCCCGCAGGACGGCACGGGCTTGTTCTCTGGCCTCGTCCCTGGAAAGTCCCAGATTGAGTGGACCAAAGGAGACATCCTCCAGAACAGTGGGACAGAAGAGCTGATCGTCTGCATCCTGCAAGACCAGCCCTACGGTACGGCGCAGCTGCGCGTAGTCTGTGGCAGAGCACACTGGGTGGCCGTACAGGCGCAGTTCGCCGGCCAGGGGCTTCTCGAGCCCGGTTATCAGCCGGAATATTGTGGTTTTGCCGGCACCGTTGCCACCATACAGGCCGACGCGCTGTCCCTCGAACAGGGCAAGGTTCAGATCCGTGAAGATCGTGCGGCCTGCGGGGTAGGAAAAATGAACGTGTTCAAGAGAAAAGACAGCCTCAGACGACATGGAATATCCCCGGAAAAGTGTCATGGACAAGGAGCAGTGCCAGGCAGATTATAAGTCCGGCAACAAAGAGGACATCGCCTGATCCTGAGCGCTGTTGTCCGCTCACCGGGAAGTGCCCGTTGAAACCGCGCAGCAGCATGGCCTCCCAGACGCGGCGCGAGCGGTCATGTGCACGAACAAAGAGCATACCCAGCATCATGGCATACGTTTTCCAGGTAGGCCAGTTGCTTCCGGGCTCAAAGCCGCGCAGCATGGCGCTGGTGCGCAGACTGTGCCATTCATCCTGCAGGACAAAGACGTAGCGGTAGGTCACGAGCATGAGGAAGACAAGCTTCGGCGGACAGCGCAGGCTCTCCAGGGCAGCACCCAGCGAAGAGACAGGAAGGCTGGCCAGCAGCGCCAGAAAGAAGGCGACCATGGCATTGGCCTTCAGAGTCACCAGCAGAGCCAGATCCAGTCCCTGACGGGTGACCACCAGCGGTCCCGCATGTATCAGGGACTCGCCAGGTACACTCCAGGGCAGGGTAAGCCACAGAAAGGCAATAAAAATGTTGACACAGGCCATGCGTTTGCGTGCGACCCGCATATTGGGACGGGCCAGCAGGAGCAGTGTCAGGCTAAGCCCCAGTGCCAGCACCGAGCTTGCGATGCTGTTCAGCAAAACGACGCAGACCAGGGCCAGCAGACAGGCCATAAGGCGCGTGCGCGGAGTCAGACAGGGAATGAGGGATGGCCTGCCAGAGAGAACGTTTTCTGCGCAAATCATGATGATTTCTTCCCTGACGCACGTGAGCGCCACCATGTGGCCAGTCCGGCCAGGCCTACGAGCCAGCCGATGCCGCCGAGGATTTCACGGAGACCGGGGTCTGTTTGGCTGCGCTGGGCGAGTTCGCGCCGCAGCGGGGCAATTTCCTGACTGACTGCGTCACGCACAAGGAGTTCCATTTCGGCTCTGGTCAGTGTCGTTGTTAAGCCAGCCGCATTCTGTGCGGAGGCTGCCGTGACATGGGCTTTTTCACTGCGGCCGTTTGCAACTTCGGCTTCTTCCGCCTTGTCCTGCTGCGCAGCAGCAGGATCGATGGCAACAGAAGCAATCACCTGCGTCCCGTCAGCAACGCCCTGTGCCAGGGTCGGCGCTGCCTCCAGCAGCTCGGCGTGATCGACAGACCAGGTATTTCTATGTCCCTCACCCGCGTTGAGGCGCAGCTCGAGCCCTGTGGGACAGGCGAGCATTTCCTCTGTGATGGCGACGCGGGCGCGACCTGCGTCGTCAGTGACCGTGGTAAAAATGACGCGGCCCGTAGCCTTGTCCACAGCATCGGCGCGACAGCCTTTGCAGGCCGTACCACCGCTGAAGCCAGACTCTATCTCGAGGTAGCCAGAGCTTGCCCATGCGAAGACATTGACTCTGTGCGCCATACTGTCCTGGGGCAGAGCCAGGGCAAGCAGGCAGACGCAGGGAAGAGCGGAGAACAATTTCATGAATTTGTCCTGTTGTCGGAAAAATTGAGCATTTCCGGGCGAACACGT
>CAZJPT010000269.1:0-2399 GCA_964547835.1 uncultured Desulfovibrio sp. | reverse complement strand
GCCTATGGCGCGGCTCATTAGAGCCGCTACCGATAGGAATCCCCCGCCTTCAGGCTACTATGCACCCCAGTAAAAAAAATCCCCGAAAGTCGCCTGATGCGGCCTTCGAGGATTTTCTTTTTCAAGCTTGCAGCGATATTGGAATCAGTCATTGAGACCAGCCTTATTCAGCTCATCAATGAGACCGGCACGCATGTCGCGCAGTTCGCGGCGCAGCTTGATCACTTCATTGGCGGCCTCGGTTACGGCGCTCACGTCCGGGTTGGTGGCATTTCCAAGTGCTTCAAGGATATTCACGGCTACAAAGAGCTTGTCGTGCACTTCGGCAGACTTCTCTCTGTGGGCGCTCATGATCTCATTGAACTGCTTCGTCTGCTCAGGCGTCATATCCTTGCGCAGGGCAAGCGGGGCATTGTCTTCATCCCAGCGATTGAAACGGTGGCCGCGCTCTCCGATTTTATCTGGGTCGCCAAAACGGGGCGCATAGGGAGAAGCGTGGTGAGTCCGGTGCGGACCACGCAGACCAGGGCCGAAGCACGGGCGTTCGTCCGGCGTATAAGCCCAGTGCTGGCCACGGGGACCACGCGGACCAGGGCCGAAGCATGGACGTTCGTCCGGTGCATAAGTCCAGTGCGGGCCACGGGGACCAAAGCCATAGTCACAGGGATGATAATGGCCTCTGAAGCGCGGACTGCGGGCTTCCTTTCTGGGACCGCGGAGACCACGCACATCGGGACCGCAGGGTGCCGGACCTTTTGCAATGTCCAGGACCGGAGCGGCAGGACCACGGAAGCCACCAGGCTCACCAGGACCGGCAGGACCGGCAGGCTGAGGCCTGACTGCGTCCGGAGCAGGTTGCTCCAGTGTCGATGGCAGTGATTCGGCGGGTGTCGAAGGCTCTGCCATGACAGCTGCCGATCCGCACAGCAGGCCACAGGCAAGAAGGGGCAGAACGAGATATTTTTTCATGCAGTATCCTTATGGCGCCGGCCCTCCGGGCCGGCGCTGAAATACGTCTGGCCTGTCCTCAGGCTGGCAGCCTGTCAGCGCGGCTGGCCGGGTTTGGCCGGAGCAGGCTTTTGAGGAGCGACGTGGGGTGGCGCCTTCTTCTCAGGCGGCGGGGGACGTTTAGCATGCTTGGGCGGCGGCGGTGGTGGTGGAGCAGGTTTATGCTTGGCCGGAGGTGGCGGCGGCGGCGCTGCGGTGACAGCCGGTGCTGTGACCAGCATGACGCAGGCCAGCAGGGGCAGAGCCAGAGATAAAAGTTTTGTTGACATGGTTTGTGCTCCTTGATGCAGGCAGTCAGTGACCCGCCTTGGGCTTGTGTTGCCTGTGAGTTATTTCTTCGGGCCCTTGCCATCCGGAGCGTGCTTGGCAGGTGCTGGCTTTTTCGCTGGCTCCACGACCGGAGGGTGTTTTGGGGCGGGCTGCTTCTTTGCCGGCTCCTTGGCATGGGGCTGTACGGGTTTGTGCTGAGCGGGTTTGGCATCTGCCAGTTGTGTGACACTGGCTGGAGCAGCCATGGCAATGGGCGCGCTGCAGAGCATGGCGGCGGCGATGAGAGGCAGGGCAATTTTCAATTTTTTCAGCATAATGTTCGTCCTAATCCTTCTTCATTCCAGCTGTACAGGCACTCAGCGGCCTGCCTTGGAGTTATGTTGTCTTGAGTCTTCCTTCTTCCCGCCCTTGTCGTCCTGAGCGGATTTGGCAGGTGCTTCAGGCTTTTTTTCCTGCTTGCTGACCTTTGCTTGTGCAGGTTCGTGCTGAACGGACTTGCGGTCTGCTCCACGTGCGGGATTGTCTGCAGCCATGGTAATGGGAGCGCCGCAGAGCATGGCGGCGGCAATAACGGGCAGGGCAATTTTTAACTTTTTCAGCATAAGGTTTGTCCTGGATTTTTCGTCGTTTGAGCGCGGAAGAGACAGCCTGCTTCCTTCTGGTCCGAAACGTCAGACAGCAAAGACTGCCACAATGCGCGCCGGATACGTTGTTTTAAGCTGCAATTGTCGTATGGTCCTTGCGGCTCCCTGTGTCAGGGCCGGTGTCCGGGGCCTCCACCCCTGACCGCGCCGCCACCAGGCCCCGGACCAGGATCGCTCTTGTGCACGCCTTGAGACGGCGGCCCCTCATGACGGGGCGGGCGGGGCCCGCAGGCTGTGGACAGCATGAGACCTGCAGCAATAAGAATGAGAAGTATGGCTTTTTTCATCTGTTAACGGCCTGAACCCGCCCCTTTGTCATTAAGGGGGGGAAGTGCCGCCTCCTTTGTGTTAGATATTTGCTTGAGCAGTATCTGTGCTTTTTCGTTGATGTGCTTCAGGCAGCAAGGCTTTTACGCGCAGTACTTAGAGGAGATCTCAAAACTCTGGATACACCATCTTAACACAGTGCTTTTATGT
>CAZJPT010000268.1:0-2403 GCA_964547835.1 uncultured Desulfovibrio sp. | reverse complement strand
GGAGTCTTCTGGGGCTGCTCAGGCTTCCCCTCGTGCCGCTTCAGCACGGATGACAGGGACGGAGCGCCAGTCATGGACAGAAATGGCGGGAACACGACTGCGCCCGGCTCAACGAGCGCTGCTTGCGAAGGAACGCCGGTCTGCTCCCGCTGCGGAAGGCCCATGGTGCTGCGTCACGGAAAGCGTGGCCCCTTCTGGGGCTGCTCAGGCTATCCCGGTTGTCGGAATGCCATGGACGCAACCGAGGCAGATGTCGAGAAGGCACAAGCCAGCCGCAATAAAAATCGTCCGGAGAACATGGCGGACAGGAAGGGGTACGTTTCCCAAACAGCAGCTGGCAGTGCCGCCTCAATGCGGGGCGATGGCGCTCCAGACAGGTTCCTTGAGCAGGGGACGGGAAAACCGCCAATGATGGACGAGATCGAGAATGCCAATTACGACGGCTGGCTGGAAGACATGGGCAGCGCTGGTGCCGGCTGGGAGGATGGCCCTTCTGCTGACAACGATGTGCCACATGTGTTCATACCCATGGATATGGCGCCCGCTGAAGGGGATGACAAGGATGCTCTCCCTTGGGAGATGTTTGATGATTATGATCCTGATGGGGACGAGCCAGGCAAGCGCTGATTTTCAGGATGGCCAGTCAGCTTGATGCGTGCTGGCTGGTGCATCTTCATCAGATTGTCAGCTGCCAGTCCAGGAAAAGTCTCATGCTGAAAGGCTGGCATACGCCGCGTCAGCCGGTGCCGCACGTTGCTGCCCTCTGTGGCTGTCCTGGCATCTGGAGGAACTTGTTTCGTATTCCTTTGCACAGCCGCTGTGATCGTTGCGCACTGGTCTTGTGTCTTGCTGTCTTTTGTGTCTGAAACGCACTGCGCCATGGGCAGGCATGCCCGTATCTGCCGGGACTGAGGGCGTCTGTTTCATAATGAACGCCAGGAAAACCGGGCAAAATGTTGCCCGGTCAGGCAGATCAGTTGTGCAGAATGTGATAGCCCAGGGGCAGGGCTGCCTCAAGGAAGCGCGTCAGGGGAACCTTTGCTGTGTCGTATTGGAGCAGGACGGAACCTGTGCCGGGCGTAAAGCTTATGGAAGTGAACTTGTCGGTGGCTGCCAGTTTGTCAGACAGTGACTGATTGGCTGTTGCGTCACTAAAAGCGTGATGACGCATACGCATACGTCCGGGAGTGAGGCTGACTACACTATCCAGCATGGCCTCAAGGGCACGGGCGCGTTCCTCTCTGAGTTTTGCGGCGCCCGCAGAGGCTTTCCCTGTGGCGGCCCTGGATGATCTCCGGGAACATGAGCTCTTGCCGCGTCGCTGCACGTCTTCTGAAAGTAGCTCCCTGACAGCATCCACGAGGGGATTGGATGCACCGCATTCCTGTCTCGGTCCCTGTCCCTGGCTGCCGCCATGCAAAGCGGAACTGACTGCGTTTTTCAGAACTGCACCAGCCGTGCTTCTGACCGCGTTGCCTGCAAGTGATGTAGCGGCCAGAGTCAGCAGACCAGCCGTTATTCTGCCCATTATCGCCATTATTCTTCCTCCCGTAAGGTCGTGTTGTTCGTGACTGAGTCGCCCCGTGCCCAGCGTCTGCGTTCGTGACGCTGTTGCCAGGTGTCCGTCTGGTCACAGCCTCCCGTCTGCTCGTGACGTTTCCGCCATTCTTCGCTGCGGCCTGGACCTGCATTTGTATTTGTCCGGGCGTCACCGCGACAGCCCGGACGATGGTATGGAATTGTCAAAAAATAACTGACAAACCAGTTGCCACTCCACCATCATCCGTGGCTCAAGCTCACAGGTGCGGAGAAGCCTCGTGAAGCGCACATCTTATCTTGAAATTCAGACACAGGATGCAACACCTTGTGGCGCATTAAATTGGCACAGGCCGGTGGCCTGCGTCACCAGCCTGTGCAGAAAAGTCGCATTGTCTGGAAACAGGATCCTTTTTAGGAAATAATGCCCTGCAGGACGCCTATGCCGGGATTTTTGCTCTTGGGCAGGCGCTTCACCGTGACACAGCCGGCGTCCCTGAGCATGGCCTCAATTTCCTTCCATGCGTAGCTCTGACCGCCGCTGGTGACCTGCAGCATGTTGCAGTTGAAAAGAGCCGGAAAAAGCGGACCGTCCATGCTGTCGTCCAGGAAAAATTCCTGCACGTAGAGAGAACCGCCAGGATTGAGGGAGCGGACCGCCTTGCAGCACATGAGCGCTGCATCTTCCGGAGGAGAGCTGTGCAAAACATGAGAGAGCCATACGGCGTCGAAACCGTCCGGCAGGGGGTCGGTCAGGATGTTGCCAGAGACAAAGGAGATACGGTCTTCCAGGTTATGGGCCTTGATGGTCTCCATAGCAAAGGGTTGTGTTGTGGGTCTGTCATAGATCACGGCCTGGAGAGATGG
>CAZJPT010000267.1:0-2412 GCA_964547835.1 uncultured Desulfovibrio sp. | reverse complement strand
CGCACTTGAATGGGGTTCAAGGGGTCGAAGGTTCAAATCCTTTCATCCCGACCAGTATACGCTGTCGCCTGTTTCGAGCTGTGAGGCTTGATTTGTCAGCGCGATAAGCGTTCTGGCGTAACGACGTGGTCATTTTTTTAGATCCTCACAAGCCAGAGAGGCTCTGGTGGAAGACGCGAGAATGTCACACCTTCAGCTGTAAAGAGTGTTATCAATGACCGTTATGGAGCATGCCATAGCGGTTTTTTTATTTTGTTTCCTGCTGAGCAGATGGCTGGAGCGGCGAATTGAGGGAGTCTCCCGCCTGATGCAGATGGCAGGTCTGGGCGTGCGTTATCTTCAAGGGGAGCAGACAATCGGCTGCTGGTCGTGCAGTATCCGTTCAGGGGGCAGCAGGAGCCAGCCTCAATTGAGCATGCGTTTCGATGGCCTGACACACTTCAGTTCGGAATAGCGTGACAGGTCCTGAAAGCTCATCGAACAGGCATAGTGATCGCCCCCTGCATCAGGACGACAAAGGACCACAAATTCAACCTGCAGGTCAGCGGACCGGGTACATCCTGATCGCCTGGCGCAGACCGCATCTGTGCTTCCGCAGGTGACACGCACCACCCCCTGAACAGTACGTCGTGCAAATCCCGCGCTCAGCCAGGCACTCCCTGGCGTGACGCTTTGTTCGCCTTCGGCAGTGCTCTTGACAGGCAGCATGGACAGGTGTATCAAACGCAAAGTCGGGATGTAGCGCAGTCTGGGAGCGCACTTGAATGGGGTTCAAGGGGTCGAAGGTTCAAATCCTTTCATCCCGACCAGAAATTTCGGGGGATGCGGTGAGTGAACCGTATCCCCTTTTTTAGTGCGCCCGGCATGGGCCCGTTCTAACGGGTGAGGGGCCTGAGCGTTTAACGTGTGCTCAGCTGAGGCTTCTTCTCCGGAATTGTAGTAGCGAGAAGACAAGGACATGAGACCATTACGGCCAGGATGTCAGGAACTGCTAAAGCAACATCAGGCTTTTTCTTGCTCAAGCTGGCCTCAATAGTCAGTTTTACCGTGATAAAACATAATGTTGTTTCCCAGCAGTTCCCAAAACAACTTAGCGAGTGGACAACATGAAAATATTTCGTCTTTTCCTGGTAAGTTGCGCAGTCACGGCCATTCTTGCCGGCCTTGGGGTTTCGGTAGAAATTAAAGTCATTGCTATGTTATACGGTATTTCAGGGATGCTGTTAGTTGTTAGCATGATGTTGATCCTGAAGTTTTCAATTAGCGGCGTCATAAACAAGAACTATATTTTTCGCATCAAGAGCGATATTAAGCAGGAAAGATTTAACTTTATTCTGTTATTTTACATATGCACTGGCTTGTTTATCACTGATGAATTCATTTCATATTCTATAGCTATAGAAGTGTCAAATTTTATTTTTTCATTCACTTTGATGTCTGTAGTGTACTTTGTGTGCAACTGTGTGCGAATACAATATTTGAAAAAAAGATGCTTCCGACAGGCTTCATCAAGAAAAGAGATAAATTAGATAGTTGTATGAGGGATGTTTGGATCTTCGTAGATTAGTGTTGATTGAATAAATCAAGGCACTTACATTTTACATGTTGAAATTACAGAAATAATTTTCCAATACATCCTCTATGCAATTTGGGAAACCCCCGCGTTATGACTACCAGAGCGACAGGAGAAGTTCTGGTAGTCTTCTCGCCTGAAGAGCAGGATTTGGCCGTCGCTCCTTGTCCGCGCCGTATTTGCGGCAACAATGCTTGTTGTCCCGCCTTTGTCTGGGGGGCAATGGGGGGCTTTGATATGCCCTGCCTGGTGTGTCTTCCTTCTTTGCCTGTTGCGGGCTGCAAATAAATAACCCCGGGGAGCCTGTCCGGGCTCTCCGGGGAGAAGATGAACGCTTAGCCCCTGGCGGGCCCGTCGTTCAGAACGTCAGCACTAATTGAGGAAAATCAGCGGAACGAGGAAGTACGCCAAGATGGTGAGTACAAAACCGCTGACAATGGTTAGGGCAAACCCGGCCCGTATCATGTCCGAGATAGTGACCGCACCACTGCGGAAGACCAGAGCATTGGGCGGCGTGCTCACAGGCAGCATGAACGCGCAGCTAGCGGCCAGGGCGGCCGGTATGGCGTAGATCGTGGGATCCACGCCGTGCGCCATTGCCATGACGCCCACAAGCGGCAGGAAGGCGGCAGCCGTTGCCGTGTTCGAAGTGAATTCGGTCAGACCCTGGATGACGTAGGCCAGGATGAGAAGCATGACGAGGATCGGAATGCCCTGCAGGCCGCTGAGGGCATCGGCCATCCAGGCGGCGAGGCCGGCGTTCTTGATTGCCGAGGCCAGGGACAGGCCGCCGCCGAAGAGCAGGAGGACGCTCCAGGGCATCTTCTTGGCATCGCTCC
>CAZJPT010000266.1:0-2447 GCA_964547835.1 uncultured Desulfovibrio sp. | reverse complement strand
TTCGTTGCCGCAGCCGGGCAGGGCCCTGCGCGCAGCCTGCGGGGCGATGATCCAGACTACGGTCTGAAAGTCCGTGAAGCCCAGGGCCCTAGCTGCCTTGATCTGGCCCTGACTGATGGAGAGCAGTGCTCCGCGCACATATTCCGAGTGGTAAGCAGCCGAGCAGATGATAAAACTTAGCAGTGCTGCCCCATAGGGGTCAAAGTAGATATTCAGCTTGGGCAGGGCAAAATATATCATCATGAGCTGGACGGCCAGGGGGACGCCGCGCACGATGGCCGTATAGGCATCGCCGAGTCTGCGCACCCAGGGGCTGCCGAAGCCGCGTGCGCAGCCCAGCACCAAACCGCCCAGAAAACCCAGCACGCCGGCCGGCACGATAAGAGCGAGAGAGACAAGCAGGCCCCGGTTCAGCGCCGGCAAAAGCTCGCCGAAAACAAATTGCGAGTCAAACATGCCTTACTCCATCTTCGTGAGTCTGGTGAAGAAATCTCTGGTTCTGGTCTGGGCGTCTTCGGCCAGCAGTTGCTCAGGCGTGCCCTGTTCGATGATAGTGCCGTTTTGCATAAAGAGAATTTCGTTGGCCAGGGCGCGTGCAAAATCCATCTGATGGGTGGCCATGACCATGGTCATGCCATTTTGAGCCAGATCCCGTATGACGGCCAGCACCTCGCCGACAAGTTCCGGGTCCAGGGCGGATGTCGGTTCGTCAAGAAGAATGACCGTCGGATCCATGGCAAGTGCCCGGGCAATGGCCACGCGCTGCTTTTGGCCGCCCGAAAGCTGAGCAGGGTAGTGCGGATAGACATGGGCCAGTCCTACACGGGCCAGTTCCTCCATGGCTCTCTGGCGAGCTTCTTTGATGCTCATGCCGCGCACCTTGCGCAAGGCTATGGCGACGTTGTCAACAGCCGTCAGATGGTCGAAAAGATTGAACTCCTGAAAGATCATACCCACGCGGGCACGGAAGGCGCACAATTCTCTCGTGTTGTTCGCGTCAAGTCTGCGGCCCTCAAGGATAATGTCGCCCTTGTCCGGAGGAAGGAGCCAGTTGATGCACTGCAGAAGCGTGCTCTTGCCGGCGCCGGACGGACCGATAAGTACTTTGAGTTCGCCGCGGGCCACAGTGAGGGAACAGTCCTTGAGAATGTCCCTTGAGCCGATGCTCTTGCTGATATTGCGGACTTCCAGAACGATGTCATGCTGCGCCATGGCTAGGCTCCCTTAACGACTGTGCTGCCCTGCGTGCCGTAACCGGGCACGCTCACGCTGTCCTCGAGTTTGCGAAGCAGCTTGAGCACGATGAGGGTCAGAATGAAGTAGATGGCACCCGCGGCCGCGTAGAGCGCCAGATGCTCGTGTGTGCGTGCGGCGATGGCCGCAGTACGAGCCATGATTTCCTGCGTGCCGAGGACGTAGCACACGGCTGAGTCCTTGAGCAGGATGGAGTATTCGTTGGCAAAGCCGGGAATGGAGAGGCGCAGCGCCTGCGGGAGTATGATGCAGCGTATAATCTGTCCGTCCTTCATGCCAAGAGCGCGTCCAGCCTTCAGCTGACCTGATGGGAGCGAAAGGATGGCGCCGCGGAAAATCTGAGACTGATACGCTGTGCTGGTGCAGCCCATGACCAGACAGGAGATGATGAAGGGCTCTACCGGCAGCCCCAGACTGAGGAAGAGGCCGTAGAAGAGAAAAAGCAGCACCAGTATCGGAATGCCGCGAAAAAACCACACATAGAGCGATACCAGAGCGCGCAGTGGGGGAGGGCCGTAGACCTGGGTGACGGCGAAAGGCACACCGAGGCACAGCCCAATGGCCAGGGCCGTTCCCACTGCGCCCACAGTGACAAGGCAGCCGCCCAGGATAAAAGGCAGGGCGTCGATAACGACAGACAATGAATGCATGACTCCCCCGGCAAAGGGAACGGGGCCCCCCACGGGAGGCCCCGTTGATAAGTCGGAAAATGTTTACTGCCCCAGATACTTGTCCTGAAGTTCCTTCCAGTACGGATCGGCCTTCAGCAGCCTGTAGCCCTCGTTGACCATGTTTGCGAGCTCGGTGTCACCCTTGCGGAAGGCAACGCCGAAGTTATCCGGCTGGCCGTGCGTGCCCACGATCTTTACAGCACGCCCCTTGGAGATGGCGTCGTTGGCAGGAAGACTGTCCATGAGGGCGGCATCAATGCGACCGTTGAGCAGATCTTCCACTGCCAGGGGGCAGGAGTCGTAGCTGCGCAGTTCAAACGGATAGCCCTTTTCCTGCTGCTCGCTCCTGATGGCCTCGGCCTCGGAGGTGCCGCGCTGGACGCCCAGCTTGAGGCCCTTCCTGGAGAGAATTTCCTGCGGGGTGAGGGTAGAATCACTGCGGGCCACGAAGACACGCGACACCTGCCAGTACGGCTCAGAGAAGTTGACCTGCTGGCGGCGCTTTTCAGTGATGCTCATACC